>NZ_JBFAKG010000018.1:0-69668 GCF_040655595.1 Saccharopolyspora sp. NPDC050389 | reverse complement strand
TGAGTCTTTTGGGTCGCTATAGCAGCCCAAAAGACTCACGGCCCGTGACCAGCGGAAACCTCGAACCTGGCTGGGGATCAGGCGGCGGCGAGGAGGATCTTGCGGAAGTCGTCCGGGGCGTCGGCCATGATGTTGTGCCCGATCGGCAGCGACCGGACGTGCCACGCCGGGTTCTCCCGCAGCCGCTCGTAGGTCGTGGCGAACGGCGTGTTCTCGAACTCCGAGAGGTAGACGTACTCGCGGCGCGGAACGCGGTCCAGCGCGCCGGTGAGCCGGATGCCCTGCACCAGCGTGGCCAGCGGATGCGGCGTCGCCCGCGGGCTCAGCACCGGAAGCGGCTCCACCGAGAAACCGTCCGCCTTCGACCCGTTCAAGTACCAGTCGTGCCAGACGCCGCCGGTCAAGGAGATGACCGAATCACCGTCCTCGGGCACGAAGGCGTCGACGTAGACCAGTGACGCGATCCGCTCGGGCACCCGGTCCGCGACGCCGGTGATCACCATCCCGGCATAGCTGTGTCCACAGAGGACGACGTCGTGCAGGTCGGCCTCCACCAGCAGGCGCACCACGTCGTCGATGTGCGTGTCCAGGTTGATCCCGCCGGTCGGCGCGTCCGCCGGGCCCAGCCCGGTCAACGTCACCGGGTACGCCGCGTGCCCCTCCTCGCGCAGCTCCGCTGCCAGCGGCTCGTACCACCATCCGCCGTGGCAGGCACCGGGAACCAGCACGTAGGTCGCCATGTCCGTCTCCTTCGAGGTCGTCGTGATGACAACACTAGGAGCCGTTTAGGACAGTTTCTGTCCACAGGTTAGATGACCTTGTGGCTGGTCAGGGCTCGTGAGCGTTCAAGCCGGTTCTTACCGGAACGAACGCTCACGAGGACGTGCCGAACCACCCCGGAACGTCGAGGCGGAACGTCTCCGCGGGCGTCATGGTGCGCAGGTCCGCCTCCAGCTCTCGCAGCCGCTGCGCGCCAAGGATTTTCGCCCACTGCGATCGGAGTTCTTCGAAGATCGCCGCCGAGCGGGCGAGCGCCTCGAAGCCCCGGTCGGTGAGCCGGATCAGCTTCCGCCGCGCGTCGGCCGCGTCGTCGGCCCGCTCGACGTATCCGAGGCTCGCCAGGCGATCCACGGTTTTGCCCGCGGCCTGCTTGGAGATGCCGAGCCTGCGGCCCAGCTCGCTGGCCGTCGCGCCATCGCGCCCGATCGCCTGCAGGGCGAACCCGTGCGTCGGGCGCACCTCGGGATGCCCCTGCGCCGCCAGCTCGGCGTGCAGCTGGTCGATCAGCGAGCGGAATCCCGCGAACAGCAGCAGCGGCAGCTCGAATCCGTGCGCCTCAGCCATTGCCATACTCGACAACCTGCTTTACCTTTTCGACAACCATGTTGTCGATCTTAGGTGCCGGATGGCGCCACCTGGAACGGGGGAACATGTTCACCGACCACACGGTGGAGACCGCGCCCGCGGAGTCGCGGCGGGCCATGGAGGCGACGGCCAAGCGCCTCGGCCACCTGCCGGCCGCGATCGGGCGATTGGCCGAGTCGCCGCACCTGCTCGATGGATTCCTGAAGCTCAGCGCCATGTTCGAAGCGTCCACGCTGGACCCGCTGGCCCGCGAGACCGTGATCCTCACGATCGCCACCCGCAACGAATGCCACCTCTGCGTCGCGATGCACACCGCGAAGCTGACCACCATGGGCGCGAGCCCCGGGATCATCGCGGCGCTGCGCGACGGGAAACCGCTGGACGACCCGCGCCTGGAGGCGATCCGGGCGTTCACGCTGCAGGTGGTGGAGCAGGCCGGGGCGGTGGAAACCGAAGTGCTGCAAGCATTCCTGTCGCACGGCTACACGACCCGCAACGCGCTCGAAGCGGTCCTCGGCATCGGCACCTACACGATGTCCACGCTGGCGAACCGGCTGGTCGGCGCGCCGCTCGACGAATGGCTCGAACCCTTCGCCTGGCCGGGCCTCACCGGGTCAGCAGAGAGGTGACCTTCACCGCGGTGCTGTTGATCCACACGTCCGAGTACTCCACCGCCTGGCCATCGCGGGTGTAGGTCACCTGCTCCAGGTACAGCACCGGCGTGCCGGCCGGGATCTCCAGGGCCTCCGCGACGTCCTCGCGGGCGGGATCGGCGCTGAAGGTCCGCCGGCCCTCGGCGACCGGCAGGCCGTAGGACTCCTCCAGCACGTCGAACAGCGAATGCCGCTCGAAGTCGACGTTCTCGATGCCGGGGCAGAGATCCGCGCGCACCCAGTTGACCAGGTACGCGAGCGGCCCCTGCGCGCCCCGGAAGATCCGCACCAGCTTCAGCCCGGGCGTGCCGGGCGGCGCGCCGAGGAGGGCCTGCACGGTCATCTGCAGGCCCTCCAGCCGGGCGCCGACCACCTGGACGTCCAGCGCGAACCCCTGCGCGCGGAAGTCCTCGGACAGCGAGTGCAGCCGCTGCGCGATCCGCGGCTCCAACACGCCCGCGGTGACGAACGTGCCGCGGCCGCGGGTCTGCGTGAGCAGCCCCTCCTCGATGAGGATGGCCAACGCCTTCCGCAACGTTCCGCGGCTGACTCCCAGCTGCTCCGCGAGCGCGGGCTCCGGCGGCAGCTTGTAGTGCGCCGGCCACTGTCCACCGAGGATGTCGTCGCGGAACACCGCCGCGATCTGCACGTGCAGCGGCTCGGGCGCATCGCGCGAGATGCGCGACGTGTCGGCCTTCGTCACCTGACCCCCCGGAGTTGTGCGCCTTCGAAGATCACGACTCAGTATGACGAAGCGGCTTCGTCGCCCGTGACGATCGCGATGCCGACGCTGGTGCCCAGCAGCGACGCACCGGCGTCGAGCAGCGAAACCGCCTGCTCGACGGTCTTGATCCCGCCCGAGGCCTTGACCTGCACGCCCGGCCGGGCGCGTTCGACCAGGTAGGAGATGCTGTCCGGGTTGGCGATCTCGACCGCGCCGCTGCTGGCGTTCTTCAGGTACGCCGCCCCGGCGTCCATCGCCAGCTGCACCGCGCGCTCCCGCTCGGCCGCGGTGAACTTCGGCAGCTCCAGCATGACCTTCACGGGAATCCCGGCGGCTTCCACCACGGCGGCGATGTCGTCGCGGAACTCCTGCTCCATGCCGCTGCGCAGCCAGCCGACCTGCACGCCCATGTCCAGCTGGTCGGCGCCGGCCTCGGCGATGGCACGCGCCTCGGCGGCCTTGCCCGCGGAGGTCATCGAGCCGACGGTGGGGAAGTCCAGGGCGCTGGCGACCTGCACGCCGGTGCCGCGCAGCCGCTCGGCGACCAGCGGAACCCACGACGCCGGAACCATCGCGGCGTTGAAGCCGAAGCGCACGGCCTCCTCGCAGTGCCGGATCATGTCGTCGCGGGTGATGCCGATGTCGATGGCGGTGTGCTGGATGAACGGGGCGAGAGAGGCCGGTTGGTCGGCCGAGTAGCTGGGCACGTCGATCACCTTTCGTCTAGCGAGTGTTCCAACGGTGGTTTGCGTAGCGGTGCGGGTGGCGGCCCCCTGCGGGAGTTACAGCGGCCTTCTCGACTCCGGGATCCCCGACTTATGTATGTCCAATACGCGGCGCTGGGGCTGTCCTCGCGAGAAGACCGCTGAGAACCCGCGGCGGTGCGAGCTGAGTCCCACACCGCAAGCGGCTGCCGCCGCCTATAAAGCAAGCCCTAGATCTTCGGAATGGGGCAGGCCGGGGATCACCTCGTGGTGGGCGACGGCGAACGCCCCGGCCGCGGCGGCGTAGCGGGCGGCACGGCGCAGGTCCCAGCCGCGGCACCACGCGACGGCGAAGGCGGCGTTGAAGGCGTCGCCCGCGCCGGTGGTGTCCACGACGCGAGCCGCCCGGACCGGCGGGATGTGCGTGCGATCGGTGCCGTCGTCCACGAAGGCGCCGTCGGTGCCGCAGGTCAGCGCGATGGTCGAGGAGAACCGGCCGCGCAGCGCGTCCAGCAGGGCGTCCGGGTCGGTGGTGTCCAGGCCGGTCAGCACCTGGGCTTCGGTGAGGTTCGGGGTGAGGACGTCGACCAGATCGGCGGCGTCCTGCGGCAGATCGCGGGCCGGGGCCGGATTGAACAGGACCCGGGTGCCGCGGTCGGCGGCGGTCCGCACCGCGGAAACGACCACGTCGGCGGGGATCTCGTTGCAGACCATGAGCAGGTCGGCGGCGGCGATGACGTCGGCGAAGCCGTCGACGTGCGTCGGGCTGAGCAGGTCGAGGGCGCCGGGCGCGACGATGATCCGGTTCTCGCCGTCGCCTTCGACGAGGATCACACCGGTCATGGTCGAGGCTTCGACGGTGACGACCGCGCTCGCGTCCACACCTTCGCGCTGCCACAGCTCGCGGCCCTGCGCGCCGAGCACGTCGTCGCCGATCGCGGTGAGCAGCGAAACCTCGGCGCCCAGCCGAGCGGCGCCGATGGCCTGGTTCGAACCCTTGCCGCCGGGGCCGAGCGAGAAGGCGGCCTCGCCGAGCGTCTCCCCGCGCCCCGGCATCCGGCTGGTGCGCATGGTCATTCCCGTGCCGTAGCTGCCGACAACCGCGATCCGCATGACACCTCCCTAGATGTACAAAAGTGTACATATCTGATTCTGCTGGTCCCAGATTGACGGGTCAACTGGGCAGACATACAGTACGTCCGGCTTTGCCGAGTGAACAAAGAAGTGAACAATGGCAGCACAGGAGACGTCATGCCAACGCCCGAGCGCATCCCGCTGGTGATCGACACCGACACGGCGCAGGACGACTGCGTCGCCCTGCTCGCGGGTCTGCTCGATCCCCGAGCCGACCTGCGCGCCGTGACGATGGTCGCCGGCAACGTCGACTTCGGCCACCAGGTCCGCAACGCGTACCTGACCTGCAACGTCGCCGGGCGGCTCGGCGAGGTCCCGATCCACCTCGGCTGCCGGCGCCCGATGGTCCGGGAGTGGGAGAGCGCGGAGAACGTGCACGGCGACGGCGCGGGCGGCCTGGCGATGGACATGACGGGCTGCGAACCGGAGTCCGAGCACGCGGTGGACGCGTTGATCCGGCTGGCCGCGGAGAACTCCGGCGAGCTGTCGATCGTCGCGATCGGCCCGCTGACCAACATCGCGACGGCCGTCGTGAAGGACCCGGACTTCGTCCGGAACGTCAAAACCCTTTACGTGATGGGCGGTTCCAACAACGCCCGCGGCAACATCACCGCGGCGGCCGAGTTCAACTTCTACGTGGATCCCGAGGCGGCCAAGACGGTGTTCGCGGCGGGTTTCGAGATCGTCGTGGTCCCGTGGGCGCCGCTCACCCTGGACCAGGCGGTGTTCGCGCAGCCCGCGCTGGACGAGATCGCGGCGCTGGGCACCCCGCTGTCGGACTTCTTCACCCGGGTCTGCGCGGCAACGCTGGACTTCGACCGCAGCGTCGGCATCGACGGCACCACCCACCCCGACTCGCTGACGGCGGCGGTCCTCCTGCACCCCGAGCTGATCCGCAGCAGCGCCCGCTACCACGTCGACGTGGAGACGGCCGGCGAGCTGACCCGCGGCTACGCGGCGATGTCCTGGGGAGTCCACGGCCTGGAGGCGAACGCGACGGTCGTCGAGGAGATCGACGCGGAAGCGTTCTTCGAATACATCAAGGGCCTGCTGGCCACGAAGACCAACCCGGCCCGCGAAATCGCCTGAGTGCCCGGGCTTCACGAGCGAGAGCGCTGAGATGACTGCAACTGCCCCGCCGCGCGTCGCGGCCCGCCCGCCACTGGTGCTCACGGCCCTGCTGGTGGCGGTGGCCAGCTTCCAGATGAACGCGACCATGCTGTCGCCGGCCATCGACAACATGGCCACGACGCTGAGCACGGACGTCGGCACGATCGGCCTGTCCGCGACGGTGTTCCTGTTCGTGGCGGGCCTCGCGGGCGTGGTGCTGCCGCGTTACAGCGACATCATCGGCCGCCGCCGCGCGCTGTTCGGTTCGATCGCGGTGATGGCGGCGGGCAGCCTGATCGCGACGATCGCGCCGAACGTCGAGGTGCTGATGGTCGGTCGAGCCCTGCAAGGTGCTTGCGGCGCAACGATTTCCCTCGGCATCCTGACGCTGCGCGACATCCTGCCGACCAAGCAGTTCGGCCGCTACCTGGGAATCCTGACGGCGGTGAACAGCGGCGTGGCCGGCGTGGACACGCTGCTGGGCGGCGTCATCACGGACACGATCGGCTTCCGGGGCATCTTCGGCTTCACCTTCGTCCTGGAGGTGATCGCGGTGGCGATGATCGGAGCCTGGGTCCCGGACTCGGAGCGCACGGGAACCCGCATGGACTGGAAGGGCGCGGCGGTGATCTGCCTGGCCCTGCTGGGCCTGAACGCATGGCTCTCGCTCGGCCCGACGACGGGCTGGTTCGCCCCGTGGCCACTGGCGTGCCTGGCGGCGGGCCTGGTGCTCCTGGTGGTGTTCTGGCTGGTGGAACGAGGCCAGAAGGACCCGCTCCTGCCACTGCCGGCACTGCGCAGCCGAGGCGTGTGGGGCCTGCTGGTGACGACGTTCTGCACGATGGCATCGATCTTCGCGGTCCTGACGTTCGTGTACCCGACGCTGGCCCAGAACGCGACGGCGGGCTTCGGCTACGACGGAACGACGACGGCGCTGATGTTCCTGATGCCCTACGCCCTGGCGGGCTGGATCCTGGCGCCCCTGGCGGGAACCCTGGCACCGAAGATCGGCTACCGAAAGATGCTACGAATCGGCCTGGTGGGAAACCTAGCGCTGATCGCGGCAACGGTGTTCGCGGTGGAGTCGCCGTGGGCGCTGTTCGCGCTGGTGGCGCTGATGGGAGTGTCGTACGCGGCGTGCGCGGCAACGGCCCTGAACGGAATGGGAGTGATCTACGCGCCAGAGGAGTCCCCAGGAATCCTCCCCGGGCTGAACGCAACAATGTTCAACCTCGGAGCCTCGGTAGGCATCGGAGTCCTGTCGGGCCTTGTGTCCCAGGGAACCCCGGAAGGTGCAACGAACCCGGCAGGCTTCACAACGTCGCTGGTGGTGGCAACGGCGATCTCGGCAGCAGCCCTGCTGGCGTCCTTCGTCCTACCAGGCAAGCAAAGCTCGACCGAGAAGGTCTGACCTGGGCTACATCATTCGACTGCGCGCGTTGTACCGCTTCTCCCTCCGAAACCCCTACAACGAGCACACGCCTCCGTATCGCCAGTAACACTCGGCTAGCTGCGGCGGTCACCGGCGGGACCGGACCTCCTGCGCGACGCGGGCCGCGCCGACTTGCGGGTCCTCGTGTTCCCAGATCCGGATAACCGACCAGCCCGCCTCGGCCAGCAGGCGGTCGGTCTCCCGGTCGCGTTCGCGGTTGCGCCGAACCTTCTCCGCCCAGAATTCGGAGTTTGTCGCCGACTGTGTGTGGTGCTCCGGACAGCCGTGCCAGAAGCAGCCGTCCAGGAACACCGCGACCTTGGCCCGGCTGAACGTCAGGTCGGCAGTTCGACGGATCGCTGGGAGCGGGCGCGTCGACACCCGGTAGCGCAACCCCAGTGCGTGCACAGCGCGTCGCAGCGCCAACTCCGGCTTCGTGTCCCGCCCCTTGTTGGCCTGCATGCTCTTGCGCGTGCCCTCGCTGGAAGCACCCACCGGCCGGCTCGAAGCCATGGTCGTTACTGTACGTCACGGGCCGTGCGTAGTTTAATCGGATGGCTGAACGCGGGGGAGCTCGTCGTCTTCGTACGTCGGGACTGATCGGAGGACCGGTGAGGCGCTTCACGAGTCTGAACATCTGCGCGGGTGCCGGTGGCATGGCGATCGGACTGGAAACAGCAGGTTTCGATCCGGTCATGCTCTTCGATGAGGACGCCGACGCATGCGCCACACTTCGAGCGAACCGTCCGGCCTGGGATGTGCGGCAGCACGATCTGCTCGAGTTCATCGGCAGCGATCGCCCCCAGGTTCTGAACGTTGACCTCTTCGCTGGCGCACCGCCCAGAGTCCCGTACTCGGTGGCGGGAAATCGGCGGACGGTCGAGCAGACGCGCGATCCCTTCCGTGCGGCGGTCTGGCTTGCGGCGGAGATCCAACCGAAAGCGATCCTGCTGGACAATGTGCCCGCGTTGGTCAAAGACGACGCTTTTAAGGCTGAGCGCGACTTCATCCGCGAAGAACTGGGGAACTGCGGATACGAGATGGAATGGGCGGTTCTCGACGCCCAGCGGTTCGGCGTTCCGCAGCGCAGGCTGCACGGTCTGATCGTGGGAATGGCACCGGAGCATCTCGCCCGCTTCTCGTGGCCGGTTGGCAGCGATCACGAGGCGCCGACGGTCGGTCAAGTGCTCCGGGAATCCATGGCGAGTCGTGGATGGCCCGGTGCCGAGGAGTGGAGCCAGCGGGCGAACGAGATCGCTCCGACGATCGTCGGAGGTGCAAAAGGGAGAGGCGGCGCCGATCTCGGACCCTCTCGGACAAAGGACATCTGGGCGCGTATGTTCGTGAACGGGGCGAGCGTCGCGGATCAGCCGCCGGGCGCAGAACACGTCGTCGACCCGGATGACCGCAAGACCTTCCCGAAACTGACGGTGGAACAGGCTGCGGACCTGCAGGGATTCCCTGCCGACTGGTCCTTCTCCGGGCGGAAGACGTCCCGCTTCCGACAGGTCGGACAAGCCGTGCCGCCAGCACTTGCGGAGGCGGTCGGAACGTCGATCGCGGCGGCCTTGGCCGCCGCATGACCGAACATCAGAAGATCGCCGGAGGATCTCGGCATGTGCGGCCCGACCGGATGCTGCCACTCGATAAAGTGACCGCTATGACCGCGAACCCCGACCGCATCAACGTGATCGACCTCTTCGCTGGCTGCGGTGGATTCACGCAGGGGTTCCGGGAGTTCCAACCACCAGACGCTACGACGTCTCCCTTCCGGACGGTGGGAGCCGTCGAGTGGGACATCGCCGCAGCCTCGACCTATGCGGCCAATTTCGCGGAAGAGGCGGGCGGCGCGGACCACATTTTCGCGGGCCGAGACGAAGGTGACATAACCAACTGGGACCCGGAGCAGATCAAGGACGAGGTCGACGTCATCCTCGGCGGCCCGCCGTGCCAGGGATTTTCGAGCCTCGGCAAGGAGGACTCCGACGACCCTCGGAATGAGCTCTGGCAGCAGTACATGCGGGTGGTCAACGTCCTGCATCCGAAGGTTTTCGTGATCGAGAACGTCGACCGCTTCCTCACCTCGCGCGCCTATCAGGAGTTCTATGCGAGCCTTCAAAGCGCCACCGGGCGAGGGGGCGAGCTCCGGGATTACGTGCTGAAGGAACCGAGGATCCTCAACGCCGCGGACTACGGCGTCCCACAGGCGCGGCGGCGGGCCATCATCCTCGCCACCCGTCGGGACCTGATCAGCGAACACCCGGAGGGCGTCGGCCTGCAGTACCCGGAGCCGACGCACGGCAGGAACGTCGTTCAGGCCCTCGATCTTCCGCTCCTTTCGGGGGGACAGGTGCTTAAGCCGTGGGTTCCGGTGCGCGACGTTCTTTCCCGGGGGCCGCGGAAGGTGAAGACCACAAACCTGCCGGACAGGCATAGAGACCTGCTCGGCAAGACGCTTCCCGGAATTTTCCGAACCAAGGAGCTGCACATTGGGCGACAGCCGACGAAACACTCGTTGAGGCGGTACGCGGCCATTCCACCGGGTGGTAATCGCCACAACCTGCCGGAGGAACTCTCCACGGAAAGCTGGATGCGGCATCGCAGCGGCTCCGGCGATGTCATGGGGCGGCTGCACTGGGACCGGCCTTCGGTGACGATCCGCACCGAGTTCTACAAGCCGGAGAAGGGGCGGTACCTGCACCCGGAGGAGAACCGCCCCATCACACATATGGAGGCGGCGCTCCTGCAGGACTTTCCGATGGATTTCAAGTGGTGCGGCAGCAAGGTCGAGATCGCGCGTCAGATCGGCAACGCGGTTCCGGTCGGGCTGGCGCGGGCTATCGCGGGACAGGTCTACGATTACCTGCTCGAGGTGTCCGGTCAGCGAACCGAGCGGGGACTCCGGGACACGGCCTAACGGTTCAGGCCGTGTCCTCGTCGCGGCTCGCCTTGCCGCGCACCGGGGCCTCTTTGAACAGCTTCTCGAAGAGCACCAGAAGACGCTCGATCGACTCTGGGGGCGCCGATCCGTCCGGCGGTCCTTCCGGGAGCCGTTCGTACGGGATGTGTACGCCGACCCGGTCGACCCAGTCGCGGTAGGCACCCGTCTCGGATGGGGCGGTCTCGCCCAACGCCTCGAACAGCAACGTGGTGCCCGCCGAGTTGACAGCCTTTGCGAGGGCGTTCACCTCACGTCCGGTGTGCACGATCCCGCGCTCGAGCAGTCGGACCAGGGCCTGCGCGGTAGCCCGATGCAGCGCGATGTCCAAGCGCAGCGTCGTTCCCAGCATGTCCTGGTTGCCGCAAAAGATCTCGACGGGGCGGTAGTCCGGGCCGTCGCGGAAGAGCTCGGCCGCCCACCACAGCCGTGCGAACGCCTGCGTGTGGTATTTGCCGGCGAACCGGGCCGCGTTGACCTGGTCTTCGGAGGTCTCCTTCGCTTTTCGCGGTGGGAAACGCCAGAGCACGTAGTCCGGCGCGAGCCGCAGCGCGAGGTAGTTCCAGATCCCGGAGTCGGCCGCCTCGCGCTTGGTCAGCCGCAGCGCGGCGTGCAGTCGTGGCGCAAGCCACGCGTCGGACGCGGTCCGCGCGTCGGCGAACCGTTCCATCGCCTCCTCGATGAGCTCTCGCAGATCGTCCGCTTGGTGGCGCTCGTGATCGCCGAGCCATGTCACGACCGAATCGATCGCCTCGGCTGGCGGATAGGTGTGCCCCGCCAGCAGGTCCGCGGTCAGGTGCTTGCTCACCTCGGTGTCGGGCAGCGAACCGAGCGCCGGCGGTGGGGACGGCGGGAGACTCGGCTCACTCATGAGTTCTCCTTCTTCGCCAAGGTCCTGATGAGGCCGTTGAGCCGCTTCGGCAGCTGCGCCTGCCGTCCCGCGGCGTGGAGTAGTCGGGTCTGCAGGTCGGATTCCTCGCCCTGCTCGAGGCGCGAGCTGATCTCGATGAGGGCGTCGTCCGGTGAGTGCTCTGGGAAGATGCCCGGCAGCATTCGGCGCAGCACGTCGGCGCGCCACCCGGACGGCCACTCCGGCTGACGGTCCGAATCGGTCTCGACGGACGCGGCAGCGGCGTTGAAAAGCGCGACCCACATGTCGGAGGCGATTTGGGCGCCGATCATGTCGCGGGTCGTCCGATCATTCGTGTGCAGTAGTTGCCGCAGCCCCTCGAAAGCGGAATTGAGGTAGAGGGTCGGCTCATCGCCGGACGCCTCGATGGTCCAGGGATCGTCCCGATAAGGGTTAAGGAAGGGCCTATCCGCAGCGGTGAAGTTGGCCCAGACCGTCTTAACCGTGTTCTTGCGCGTGGGAGTCTTGGCCTCCAGGTCGATGGTCCAGTCGTCTTCCGCGCGACCGATGATCCGGCCGGGAACGCCCCGGACGGTTGCGGTGATCAGCGTATCTAGGTCGATCCGCCTTCGATGATCGTCGTGGTGCGCGTGGACGACACCGGACCAAAGGTCGTCGGACTCCTGCACCAGTCGTGTCAACGAGCGGGTGTTGGTGCGCCGTTCGGAGAGCGAGGAGTAGCAACCGACGTCCTTCCACCCGTCGGTGCGCAGCTCACGCGGTGTCCTGAGCCTGACTTCGATCTTCACTTCTTCCCAATCCGGGCGTTCGGCCTGGTTGAGCGCGATGACGCGGTTGTTCGCGGAGACCAGGGTCGAAGGCAGCGGCATGCCGTCGAGCCGCACACCGACGACCTCCAGCTCGCTCCTACCCACCAAGGTCGGGTACGGGAAAAGCCTGTTCACGGCGAAACCTCGCTCGTTCGGCGCAGTTCGACCTCCACGACCGCCATATCCGCGGTAACCGGGTGCGTGGACGGATCGCTGGTACCGACGAAGCCGGCGTGACGCACGCCCCTGCTGAAGACGAGTGAACCGGACTCCGCCAGATCGCAGTTGAGCGTCGGCTCCAGCGACCACTCCGCGACGGGTTTCGGCCCTGAGCGGGTGGCGAACCGCAGGATCGGGTCGAGAACCCATGGGTCCTCGCGCACGGGCAGCTGGACGTCCACCGCGATGCGCCACGAACCGTCTTCCTGCACGGCACCGCTAACGTCCTTGACGGTCGGGAACCCAGGACTCCGTCGCATTGGTGGGGCGTCCAGGTCGAGCAGGCCGGTCAGCGCCGGGGGCACGTCGTCCTTGGCGTCCTCCGCCAGCCGGATCAGCCGATGGACGGCCTCTTTCCAGGCCCTGCGGAAGTCGGCGATCCGGGTGGCGGCGCCGCGTGCGTAGGTCGAGGTCAGGTCGTCGGTGCGCTTCCAGTCGTTGTGTTCGGGAGGTTCGGCGGCGCGTAGAAAGCCTTCGGCGGCGTCAGCGCCCTCCCCGCCCGCGGCCCGGCCAGCCAGAAGCACCGCCTGCACCGGAGGTGCGCCGAGCGGCATCTCTGGAATCTTGCCGTCGACGACGACCATCCGATTGCCGCGCATGCCGACGAGGCGGTTCGGCGTCCCGCTGCCGTCTTCGGAGCGAGTGACCAGCAGAACGGCCTCGTGCGAGTGTGCGGGCCCGCTGTCCTCGTCTTTTCGCCGCGGCACGGCGAGCGGCACATCCGATCGAGCCACGTCGTGCTTCGCGGTGAGCTCAGACGTCGTCCGTCCGTCGAGGAACGCCTGCAATGCCCGAGTCATCGTGGGTTCGAACAAGTGCGGGTCGACGCGCTGTTCTGGGATCACCACCTCGCCGTCCCTTTCGGCCACGACGGATGCTTCAAGCATCGGGGCATGGCTGGTGCGCGCGACCATCGAGGCCCAGAAGTTGCTTGCCAGAGCTTTGACCAGTGCCTCGTGCATTTCCTCCAAGGCGTCCGCCTCGCCGCTCGGATCATGCGCGCCGACGATGAGAAAGGAGGTACCTGGAGACTCGTCGCTTCGCTCGAGATGGAGCCGCCGCGCCGTGGCGGAGTCGCCCCACCAGGAGCGCGTGGCTCCGCCCCGCTCCGGGTCGGGTTCGCCGAACCACGCGGGCCCGGCCCACTCCCCACCTTCGGTGGACCGCCATGGCAGTTCCAGGCGGCCGATCATGCGGTTGGCGAACTGCCCCTCGTGTGTCTCGGAGAGGCGGCTGTTGACCAGCACGAGTCCAAGCTTGCTCGTGGCCCACAGCACTGCTTTGCCGAGGCCGTAGGACCCGCCTGCGTTCGGAGATTCCTTCCGGCTGTCCAGCTGGCGCCGGATTACCGCGGAGAACCGCCCATCGTCGTAGTCCGGCCCGGTCAACCCGGACGCGTTGTAGTCGTCGATGCGCAGCAACACCAGGCGGTCGTTCTCCCGCAGGTCTGCCAGACCTCGTTGGAGGATGCGGCCGACCTTGTTGGAAGGCGACGCGGCGGCTCTGACATGCGGCTCGATCTCGTCCCACCGCAACGCATCCAGGAAGCTCCGCAGCCGCTCGCCGGAGAGCTCGTACAGCGCGTAACGGACCCGCACCGGCTCGGACTCGTCGAACCGCTCGTCGAGGCTGTTCTGTGTCGCCTCCCGGGCAAGCACGGCGAGATCCGTGTCAAAAGCGAACGCGGCGGCGTTCCCGAGTTCCCGACCACCATCCCGGTGCGCCGGGCGGTGGTACCACGTCAGGGTTTCAGAGCCGTCGGCGGCGAGCGTTCCGCCGTCGACGTCGTCTGATTCGTTCGGGCCGCCCAGGACTTCCTCAATCCTGTGCATTGTCGCGGGCCGTGGTGTCACCCGGCCCGTCGTCCACGACGAGACGGCGGCTGGGGTGACCCCGACGAGATCGGCGAAATCCTTCCGACTCAACCCGCGGGCCTGTATGCGGGCCTCCAGCGTCGAGCCGAAGTCCTCGGTGGAACTCATCGGCGAAACCTGTCCGTTCGTTGTCGGCGGTCGGTTGGGTGATCAGCGCCCGCGGATCACGCAGGCAGCATCGACGGCGTCGGTCAGTCGACTTCCGCCTGCGCCCTCTCGATGATCGCCTTCTTCTGCTGCTGTCGATTGATCGTGGTGAAGGTGATGAGACGTCCGTCGGCGGGGGCCGCCGTCACCGGCAGTTCCAGCCGGAAAGCGAGCACCACCTGCCCTGGATCGATCGCCGCCCCCGCCGGCACGGCATTGATATCACACTGGGGAACCGGGTAGATGAGCATCCGGGCAGCCGAGCTGTCGGCCCCGTCGGTGCTCTCCGCCGGCGTGCATTCGCGGTGCTTCGGGTCACTGATGAAGCCGTAATGATCGTCGCGGTCTGGGCGGCGCTGGCGATCGAAAAGACTGAACGGTCCACGTCCCTGGATCTTCGCCGCGGGTTCCCCTTTACGGGCTCGTTGTGGCAGAACGATGTGCCAGTGAGAGATCTGGCTCTCTCCCAGGCTTTCGAGCCAGCGAAGATCTGGCAGGAAGCTGTCGGGCACCTTCCACTTGAGCTGCGCCAGCGAGCTGATGACGAGCGAATGGGGGGCGGTCCCGAAGTAGGCACTGAACCTCTGTTTCTCGGTCCGCATGGTGGTCACTTCTTCCGCGAGGCTGTCCAGGATCGGCAGCATGGCCTCGGTATTGCTGCGGAGGTGCTTCTCCTCCGTCGGATAAGCACCGGGCTCGACAGCCCCGCCCGGAGACCTGCGCTCGACCAGCCGGACGTTGTACATCTTGCTCGCCGAGGTCGGCTTCAACCAGGGGAGGCGCTGCGCCACCAGCGGCGGGACCTGCTTCGGGGTCACCTGTTTCTGCCCGTGCACCGGCTTCGCATAGCGCTTGAGCTCGTTACGGAAGTACTGCTCGTCCAGCGCGATCGCCTCGAACCCCTCGTACAACTCCTCGTTGAGGAACAGGCGCATCAGGTCCGTGTAAGAGCGCCGGAATCCGAACCAGCGTCCCATCTGCATCATGGCATCGGCCATTTTGGTCTTGCGGAGGAAGTAAGCCACGGTGAGACCTTCGACGGTGAACCCACGCGCCAACTTGTTGCCGCCGACCAGGATTCGCCACACGTCGTCGCGGTCGAAATCCAGGTGCTCGGTTGCGGCGTCCTTGTCGCTGTTCACGACCAGGACGGGGTCGAACTGTCCCACGCGAGACACGGCCTCCGTGATGTACGGCCGTAGTTCGTCGAACTCGGGAACCGCCGCGGAGCTTTCCGAGCGGGCCAGCGAGACCGGCCTGATGTCCGCATCGAGCAGCCGGCGAAGTCGCTGCTCTGCGCCCGTCGAGTAATAGCCAGCGCTCTTCCACATCGTGCGGATTCGTCCGGCCTGCATGCTGTGATCCGCCGTGCGCATGGTCTCGTGCACCAACATGGTGTGGTGCCGGAACGTGCCCGCGCCGTGCTCCTGCCGATACAGCTTCACCGCACCGGTCAGTACGAACGTGTCAATTGCTTTCCGCAGCGTCTCGTCGTCCTCACCGCTCGGTTCGTGCACGAACCTGATGAACGCCTCGCGCTTCGAGTTCGCGTATGTTCGGTCGGCCTTGTCGAGGTCGCTGTCGAGATCGTGGAAGGCTGCGGCTCCGGTGTAACCGGGCGGTGGGTCCAGAGAGAGGATGAAGTCCTTCGGGAAGATGTCCTCGGTGTCGCTCGGGTCGATGAACACGTTGGCGAACGGGGTTGCGCTGTAGCCGACGTACTGGGCGCGCGGAAGCGCGTCGAGCAGGTGCGAGATGAGGCCGTTGATCGTCGTGCGCTCGACTTCGCCGTTCGTCCAGTTCTTCGGATTGCTGGTGTTCACCGAGGCTTGGTCAGACTCGTCGTCGATGATGAGCGCGGGGATCTCACCGAGATTGGTCTTCTTCTTGATCCGGTGCAGGTCTGACGCCAGTTTTTTCAGTACTGTGGCGTTCTTCTTCACGATCGCCACCTTGGCGTCGGCGGGGAGTAGATTCTCCAGCTCGAAGAAGCGCTTGCGCCGGTCCGCCTTCGGGAAGTTGAGTGCCTCGATGCCCTGCTTGAGGCTCTTGTAATCGCCAGCATAGGTAGTGAGTCGGTGGATCGCGGGGCGGTCCACGTCGTTCGGCTGAAACCCGTGGCTGAGGAACTTCCCCTTGATCCAGTCCGGGTCGTCCTGGTAGTCGACTCCGTCGAGCGAGTCCGCGTCGTCCGGATCGATGCCGCCGAGGATGTTCTCGACACCGATCAACTCCATGTCCAGCCTTCGTTGCGTTTGGCTGCGCAGCATGTCGGTCGTGCCGGTCAGAACGATGATCAGCCTGTATCCAGCGTCGATCGCCTTGGCTACCACGCCGGTGAAGTTTGCGGTCTTGCCGCTCTGCACGTGCCCGACGACGAGTCCCTTCGACTGGAACGCCTCCGGACGCGAGGGGTCTGACAACCGCTCGATCACCTGGTCGGTCGCCCCATCCAACGCGGTGACGGCATCGGCGTCCCAGCCCTTGCCGGTGAGCAGTTTTTTGTAGCTGCTCCAGTAGAAGTCCCGGGAGGATCGGATCTCAGGGGTGTACCAAGGCTGCCAATCGTCGTCATCCGCGATCAGGACTTCGTCTCTCACGACCACGCGGAACTTGTCCGAGAGGAACGCGCCCATCTCGTCCTCGACCTGCAACAGCCGCAGCACGAGTGCACGTCGCTCCTCGGTCTGCCGCTCCGTGTCCTCCGTCCACGCCGCCTTCTCGACCGCGTCCCAGGTGAGCAGCGACTGGTGCAGGCGTTTGCGCAGCGGATCTTCCCGGTCCGCGGCCACAAGGTGTGCATGCAGCGTGTCGTCGGTCGCCATCACACCCTCGGCTGCACCCATGAAGCGTGCCGTCTCGTGCAGCGGCATCGGACGCTGCTTGCCCTCCATTGCCGAGAGCGCTGCGAGATAGGCGTCAGTGAAGGCGGAACTGCTCATGCGAAATCCTTCGTGCTGAGTGCGGCGGTGAGGAAGTCGGGAATCGCGCCCGACGAGGACAGGCCGGTCAGGTCGATCTCGTAGTGGACGTTCGGAATCCGGCTGAGGTCGACCTCGGCTCGGGTCAGAGCATCGGTGGTGATGGCCGGGAAACCGGCGCCGACCTCGAAGGCGAGTCCGGCCGTGCGCTTTCGCCACTGGGTCGGGTACGCGCCGGATCCCGGACCCGACAAACCGGCCTGCTCCAGTAGCGAGTCGAACCGCCCGCGCTCGGAGGGCTCGACCTTCTCCCGGACGTACCGCACTTGGTCAGGCAACGTGCGGCCGCCGTGTGCGGTCCTGGTCAACTGGTAGGACACGAGCAGCAGCGGGCGTTCTGGGGAGGGCTGGAGTTGCTCGGTCGAACCGATATCGTGCCGCCGCCGTTCCGCGGCGGTTGTCTTCACCTCGAGGTCGAAGGTCGGGAGGGCGAAGTCGTGTTCCTCGCCGGTCGGTCCCAGCCAGGACTTCAGTGCGGCCGTTGGTCCGAGCGTGTCGCAGAGCCCTTCGAGCAGCAGTAGTTCCCCGAATAGCCCGATCTCGCGCTCGACGGGGAGCGTCTCCTGTCGCTGCAGCAACTGCCCGAGCACCCGCATGGTGATCGCCAGCGCCTCCTCGAGGGGCCGACCATCGAGCTGCATGCGGTCCGTGATCGACAGCAGCACTGGATAGCCGTCGAGGAAGAGACGGTCATCATCGACGTAGATCTCCGCCTCCCGACGGCCGCCCCGGTAGATCCGCCGCAGCGAGATGTTCCGCCAGCCGCTATCGGTGAGCCCAGACGCCTCCGTGACCGGCATGCGGATGCCGATCGCCGGTCGTTCCGGGTCGATGAACACCGACATGGGCGGTTTCCCGTCGATCGAGTACTCGACCGGGACGCCCTGTCGCAGGTATTCATCGAAACCGACCGTGCTCAGGTGTCTTTCCGTCATTCCTTCTCACTCTTGGCGGCGGTGGTCAGGACCTCTTGCCAGAGGCGGATGTTGTCCTTGTCGCGCGGGCCGAGGTACTCGCCTTGGAAGACCTCTTCGACGAGCAGGTACAAAGTCGCCTTCAGGAGAGGGGCGTCGTTAAGCCCGCTGCGCCTGCCTCCGAGTACCCGGGGCCGGTAGAGGTCGTTCAGCCACAGCGTGCGGTTGTCACGGTCGACCTCGAAGAAGTCGTCGTCTTCGAACCTCCGCCACCGGATCTCGATGGGCCGGTCCTGGTCGTCGGTGAACGGAACCTCCGCGCCGAGAGTCCGGCGCAAGGCAGGTGTGAACCCCCTGCCCGGCGGGATCATTGGGCGTCGGGTCCGCGTGCGCTTGCGGGATTCACGGAAAGCCTGTTCCGCGGTCTCGAGGTAGCCACCGAAGGTGGTGCCATCCGCGGCCTCCGCAGTCTCAGCCAGCCGGACGAATTCGGGCCCCGCTTGCACCAGCGACTTCTCCGGGTTCATACGGAAGAGCCCAGACATGTCGTCGTCGATGTCGACCGCGACCCGCGCCAGTTGCAGCCGCCTTCCACGGATCGCGAGTCCGCCCCAGTCACCGCCCGCCTGGATCAGCCGATCCCGCCGGTAGATGTAGAGGCCCTGGTGACGTGCGGGATCGGAGGAAAGTCGGAATTCCTGCATCCCGGATCGGCCCGGCCAGATGTGGCAGCGGAAGTTGAGCCGCGCGTCGGAATCTATCGTGGTGAATTCCTTGGGGTACCCGGAACGACCCGATCTGCGGTAGCCGAACGGGTCCAGCGGACTCACCTCGAAATGACCGCCGACCTGGTGCGAGTCCACGTCTTCGACGTCCAGGTGAATCGCGACCCGGTTCGCCGCGAGGATGCGGTGGTAGACGAGTCCGAGGTGGCCGGTTACGGAGCGCACCGCCTCCGAGATGAATTCCTCGACGCGGGAATCGTCGGTTGCCGCAGGGAATCCGGTGACGTCGTCCCACCTAACGACGGTGCCGTGTGCTCCGATTTTTATCGACCAGTCTCGGCCGAGTTCTCGTTCCGCGAAGGAGCTCGGCACGACGTCGGCGTGGAAATCCGAACGTTGGTGCAATGCGAGCCGTCTGCCGACTGCGTCGCACCCGGCCGCCCGAGATAACACCGTGAGTGTCCTTGCCTGGCTGAACGACGCGCTCTGCAGCCCCATCCCGAAATGACCGAGATCCTGGTCGTGGTACGTGCGACGCCCGCCGATGGTCATGGCATGGTCGATGGCGGCCGAAGACATTCCGCGGCCGTCGTCGACGACGTACAGCGAACAGATCCGCTCGCTGTGCCGGATGAATCGGATCAGCACGTTCTCGGCGCCCGCGTCCACTGAGTTGTCGACTAGATCGGCGAGCGCGGTCGCGAGCGAGTGGTTCCGGCCGAGGCTTTCCAACGCTCGTGGATCGGGGGTCAGCGGCACTGTGCCGTCGGTCGGGACGTCCGCGGCCCACCCCGACATCGCATGGTCTTCCCACGCATGGAGGTGCGGTCCCGGCCGTTCCGCGCCTGTATAAGTGCGGTGAGGCGCAGCTGCTTGTGCCATCGGGTCGAAGGAGTGGGAAGGACGAGGCGACATTGTTTTCGAGTATAGGCCTCACGTCGATCTCGGCGTTCGGCTTTGATGCAGGCAGCCGACAGGTAACTCCGAATGGCCGATCGGCTCTGATGTGATCGCGTTACAGATGAACCATCAGGGATACATTCTGTGATCAGCTGGCGCTTGGTTCACGCCGATGGACGCTTTGGTTGATCACGGTGCGTGCGCGTTCGAGCGCACCTTCGAACAGCGCGCACATTTGATGCGGCCGGTTCTTGCTACTGGGGATGTGGGAAGGCGGCTAGGAGTGTGGATAGCGGCGGTGCAAGCTCGATGTGGAGCCTCGGGTGACCGCGCCGGACACGCCACGGGAGCGGCGGAGAGAAATATCGTCGGGCACCGCCGCCACGCCCTTGGCTGCGCTGACGCCGCTCGCCTCGCCGGCTACACCGAAGACCTGCTCGGCCAGCTGGTCCGCTGAGGCCTAGTTGGGAGCCGCCGTGTTGTTCGGGAGCTGGCGAAGCTGTGTGTCGTCACAAGGCGCTCATTTCGGTCAAGCGAGACACCCGGAATATGACTCACACGATTTGGTGATTCATTTCATGATCACGGGGTGTCGCGCCGTATTTGGGAGTGCTTGGTTTCCCCGACAAAGGAGAACACGCATGCGTGACTACCTGCGACCCACGGCTCTGGAAGCGGTGGAGCGCCGGTTCAACGAGTTGACCGCAGCGCCGGCGCCGTTGGCCTTGGATGGCTGCACCATCGGTCATGGGTTGCCGCCGCGATCGATTCCGCTCGACGAGCTGAGGATCATCCTGCTGAAGAGGCAAACGAGCTGGCATGCCAAGGATGCCGCCTGGACCGAGCTGGTGCGGCGGGCACAAGAACAAGGCGAGCCGTGGATCACTGCTGCTATGGGGATGATGATGCCAGCACTGAAGAAGATTGCCGGCAACGCGGCGCGTGGCTTTCGTGGCGAGATCGCAGACTTCGACTCTGAGATCGTCGAAGGGTTCCTCTGCGCGCTGAACACGGTGGACGCAGCTGCACCGAAGGTCTACTCGTCGCTGTACTTCATGGCCAGGCGATATGGACAAGAGGCTCGCATCGGCGCGGATCGGCTCAATGGAAGGTCCGCTGAATACGACGAAATCGGTTCGGCAGGTTATCGGCCGGTCGTTGCAGGGCACCCCGATCTCGTGTTGGCACGCGCTGTGCGCGACCGCGGGATCAGCAGCGAAGAGGCTGATCTGATCGCAATGGCGCATCTTGATGGCGAAGGTATGTCGAAACTGGCTGAGGCGCAGGGGACTTCGCCCTACTTGGTGCGCCGTCGGCTGGCTGGCGCGGAGGAACGTTTGGCGAGGTTCCTCTCAGACTCGTTTCCGCGGGAGGCTGCCTAGCTAGCCGGCTACTCGTTGCGACGAGGCATGGAGCTGACTGCGTGCCTCGTCGCCTTCGGCTTTCCTCCTGTCGCTCTGCCCACCTGCCGTGCGGCGTCGGTTGCTTGCGGTGTCAGGCGAGGCCGGCGTCGTGGGCTAGGAGGGCTATTTGGGTTCTGTTGGAGCACGATGCCGGCGAGCACGATGCGCTTCTGCACGCGGCAAGGGTAGGTCGTGCCCCGGGGACGGGACATCAGACCAAAGTCGATGTCCGCCTAGACCGCGGTCGATCCGGCGATGGCCGTCGGCCCGACGCGGGAATCGAGCTTTCGCGGCGGGCATCTCCCGCCATGACGAGGACTGATCCGGTGGTATCGCGGGGAAAGCCGCCGACCAACCGCAAACGCGCTTTTCATCGGCACGGCGTGCGCTGCCGCCGTGCTCGCCACATCTCTCGCATCGTGCGCGGAGGAACCCAGCAGCGCGGGATCGGCCATGGCCGCATTCACCGGCAACGGCGGTCAACCCGGCGAGCTGGTGGCGACCGAGCCGCTGGTTTCGCTGGATGCGGGCGCGCTCGCCGATTACCTCGCGCAGCAGGGTTTTGCGCCCCCCGCATCCGCTAAGGCGTCGACGCGTACCGGTACCTCTACCGCACGACCAACTTCGCGGGTGAGCCGACGGTCGCCGGCGGCGTGGCCGCGTTCCCGCGAACCGAGCGGGAGGTGGAACTGCTGCTCACCGTCTACCTGCACGGCACCAATCCCGTTCGCGGGATGGCTGCGTCCGTCGCGGACACCCCGGACCGCGCCGGTGTCCTGCTGTTCGCCGGCACCGTCCAGGCCGCCACCGCCCCGGACTACTCGGGGCTCGGCATCGGGTTCGGCCACCCCGAGTACATGCTCGCCGAGCCGACTGTACGGAACTCGCTGGACAGCCTGAGTGCCACCCGCTCGATCGCCGAACGGGAGGGCAGGGAGCTGAGCAAGGCCGTCAACGTCGCCGGGTTCTCCCAGGGCGGGCAGGTTTCGATGCCGCTCGGCAAGGCGTTGCAGGACGGGACCGATCCGCGTTCGACGCTCCACGCGATCGGCGCCGTGGCGGGGCCGCACGACATCTTCGCCACCGAGCTGCCGGCCGCCTTCGATGGCCGGGTGGATCCGCGCGAGGGCGTGTTCTACCTCGGATACTTCGTCACCGCCTGGAATCGCGCGTACCACCTGTACGACTAGCCCCAAGGCCGTGTAGTTAGGGGGTTGTAGTGATCGTCAAGGGTCTGTGGGTGTGAGGATGTTGATGTTCAGGGTGGCTTTGTAGCTGGTCCGGTCGATTGCGGGGCCTCGTGCCTGGTATTTGGAGATAGCGCGTTTGACGACGCGGGGGCAGACCCGCAGTCGTCGAGCGAGCAGGAGGTTTGCCAGGACATGCCGTCCGATCGTGCCCACCAGATCGATGGTGGTGTCGGCGATGACGTTCGCGGCGTGGATGAGCTGGTCGCGGGCTGTGTGCCAGGCGATGCTGAAACTGGCCCGGTCCGGATCAACATCGGCTCGGGTGCTGGTGGCGTCGGCCATGGCGGTGCGCAGCAGTTGGTAGACCACCAGCAGGGCGTAGATCTCCTGCTCGACCCCGGTGGGGGTGCGGGCGCGCAGGACACGACCGCCGAGGATGCTGGATTTCAGTTCCAGATAGGCGGTTTCGATCTCCCAGCGTTCGTGGTAGAGCCGGAACAACTCGGCGGCCGGGTAGTGATGGTGGTCGAGCAGGGTGGTGACCAGCCGGTAGACCCCGGTGTGCTGGCCCGTGGTGGTGGAGATGCTGATCTCGCAGTCGACAACACGCACGCGAAGCCCTGCCAGCATCGACAGGTAGGAGCCATCGGCATAGCGGGCCAGCACCGGCATGATGCGGTTGTTTTTCAGGCGTAGCAAGAAATCCGCTCCACCCGCCGCGATCTCGGCCGCCAGCGCCTGGGTGCCGAAGTTACGGTCGCCCAGCAGGATCATGCCTGGCCGCAGGCTACGCAGCAGGTGCGGTGCGTAGTTGGTCTCACCGGTGGTGGTGGGGCCGAAGACAGCGTCGATGACGGTGCGGGTACCGCAGGCCACCAGTGCCAGCAGGCGAATCTGCGGGTAGCCGGCGCCGCCGTGATTGCCGGCCTGTTTGGTGAAACGGCTGAGCATGTCCGGGTTGTCGAGCACGGTCAGGGTGGTGCCGTCGATCGCGCATACCAATAGCCCGCGCCACCTCGTTCCCGGTACGCGTACCGTGGCTGCTGGGCCGCGCAGCAGGTCGAACAACCATTGCAGCGGTGCTGTCCCGATACGGCGACGGGCCTGAGCCAACGCGGCACCGGTCGGCGTCGCCGTGGGTATACCCCGCAGTCCTGCGGGGAACAGACCCGCTGCCAACAGCAGATAGACCACCACCCGGGACGGCAGATCCCTGACCCGCTGCTGCACCGTCCGGGTCTGGGTCAACGCCTCATCGATCATCTCGAACGGCACAAGTTGGGTCAGCTCGCCCAGATGACCGGGCGCGAACCGGCCCCCGGCCACGGTGACCGTGCGAGTAATGACAGACTGGGTATCCAACGGAGTTCCTGCACTTCAGCGATCTTGGTCGACGCTGTTCTAGCAGGACCTCCGTTGCTCGTTTCAGGCGGCTTGACAACTACGCCCAAACCCAAACTTCACGGCCTTGCGACTACCCCGCCGAGGCGTTCAAGGCGCCGTACGACCAGACGATGGACGCGTTGTTCGACGGAACGCATTCCTTCGCGGAAGTCCAGCAGGGCGTGCCCGCGTCGCCGCAGGAGCTACTGCAGCCCGAGATGGTCCGGCTGCTGTCGCAGCCCACCGGGAAGTTGGCCGAGGCCGCCAAAGCCAACGACGGGCTGTGCGCGGGCTGGGAGCCTGAGATTCCGGTGCGGCTTTACCACGGCACCGCCGACAAGGACGTGCCGTTCGCCAACTCCGAGCGCTGCCAACAGCTGTTGGCGGCCTCCGGCGGCGAAGCCGAGCTCGTGAACGTGGGCCCGCTGGACCACAACGGCTCCGCGTTCGGGGCCATCCCGCAGATCGCCGACTGGTTCGCCGAGCGCGGGTGAACCGAGCCGTGCGCGTTTTGAGTCGCTGTAGCAGCACAAAACGTGCACGGGCACCTGGGGAAACGGAACTCGCTGACTGGAAGGGAAGATCTGATGCCCGAGCTGTCCCTGGCCGCCAAGGCGTTCCTGCTGGCCTACGACGCGGACAAGCAGGACCTGACCCGCAAGCGGCACCTCGGGATCGTGCTGCGCGGCGCGGTGCTGGCCGAGCTCGCGATCGCCGGACTGCTGGTCGACTCCGGCGGGAAGGCCGAGGTGTCGGCAGCCTTCCGGCCCGCGGACCCGTTCCTCGCCGACGCCTTGGCCGAGATCGGCGACTCCCGGCTGGCCGGCTGGAAGAGCTTGGTGCGGCGCAACGGCGGCGCGACGTATGCGCGGGTGCGCGACTCGCTGGTCGAAAGGGGCGTCATCCGGATCGGCAGCCGACGAGCGCTCGGCGTCGCGCCGGTCGAGCAGATCATCGCGACCGATCCCGCCGGAGTGCGTGAGCTGCAGAGTCACGTCGTCGGCGTCCTGCGCGGAGCCGTTCCGGTGCATGAGGTCGCTCGCGAGGATGCTGCGTTGGTCGGTCTCGCTTCGGCAGGCAGGCTGCTGCGCAAGCGTTCCGTCCGAGGAACTGTGGAGGCACCGGGCGCGCATCAAGGCGCTCGCCGCGCTCGGCGGTGAAGCGGTATCGGCCGTAGGCGCGATGATCGCCGGAATGCTGGCCGGGCTGGCGGCCAGTGCCGCCGGCAATCACGGCGGCTGAGCGACGAGCACGTTGATGTCGTTTTTCCGCTAGCACTGGCTCGGCGCTGCGGTGATGCTGGGTGGCATGCACGAGGATGTGGCGCGGTGCGTTCGGGCCGTTCAGTCGAAGGACGCTCGGTTCGACGGGTGGTTCTTCACCGCCGTGATCAGCACCGGGATCTACTGCCGGCCCAGCTGTCCGGTGGTGCCTCCCAAGGTGGAGAACATGCGGTTCTACCCGAGCGCCGCCGCAGCTCAGCAGGCCGGGTTCCGGGCCTGCAAGCGGTGCCGGCCGGACGCCAGTCCCGGGTCGCCGCAGTGGAACGAGCGGGCCGACCTGGTCGGGCGGGCGATGCGGCTGATCGCTGATGGCGTCGTCGATCGGGAGGGCGTTCCCGGGCTCGCCGCGCGGCTGGGCTACAGCGTGCGGCAGATTCAGCGGCAGCTGTTGGCCGAGTTGGGCGCCGGGCCGCTCGCGCTGGCCAGGGCGCAACGCGCGCAGACCGCGCGGCTGCTGATCGAGACCACTTCCGTGCCGATGAGCGATGTCGCTTTCGCCGCCGGTTTCGCCAGCGTGCGGACGTTCAACGACACCGTGCGCGAAATCTTCGGCCTCGTCCCGACCGAGCTGCGGGCGCGCGCTTCGAAGCGGCAGCCCGCCGCCGCCGGATCGTTGGCGCTGCGGCTGCCGTTCCGGGCACCGCTTTGCCCGGACAACCTCTTCGGGCACCTCGCCGCCACCGCCGTGCCCGGCGTCGAGGAATGGCGCGACGGGGCTTATCGCCGCACCTTGCGCCTGCCGCACGGGCACGGCGTCGTCGCGCTTCGGCCGCAGCCCGAGTACATCGACTGCCGGTTGACCCTGACCGATCTGCGGGATCTGTCGGCCGCCATCACCCGCTGCCGCTGGCTGCTCGACCTCGACGCCGATCCGGTCGCCGTCGACGATCTCCTGCGCGCGGATCCGGTGCTCGCGCCGCTGGTCGACAAGGAGCCGGGGCGACGGGTGCCGCGGACCGTCGACGCCGCCGAGTTCGCGGTGCGGGCCGTTCTCGGGCAACAGGTTTCCACCGCGGCGGCCCGGACGCATGCCGCTCGGCTGGTCACTGCCCACGGCGAGCCCGTCGACGATCCCGCTGGCGGGCTGACCCACCTGTTCCCGGACGCGGCGGCGCTGGCCGAGCTCGACCCGGAGACGCTCGCCTTCCCGCAGTCGCGGCGGAAGACGATCACCACGCTGATCGGTGCCCTTGCCGCCGGCGGCATCGACCTCAGCGTCGGCAGCGACTGGCGCCTGACCCGCGCCCGGCTCGCCGTGCTCCCCGGTTTCGGCCCGTGGACCGTCGAGACGATCGCCATGCGCGCCCTCGGCGATCCGGATGCCTTCGTGCCCACCGATCTCGGCATCCGGTACGCCGCCCGTAACCTGGGGCTGCCCTCTACACCTGCGGCGCTGACCCGGCATGCGGCCGCTTGGCGCCCCTGGCGCGCGTATGCCGTGCAATACCTGTGGGCGACCGGAGACCACGCGATCAACCGGCTTCCCGCCTGAGGAGAGGATTCCCGTGCATTCGGTGAAGACCGTCATCGACAGCCCCGTCGGGCCGCTCACCCTCGTCGCCGTCGACGGGGCCCTGACCGGGCTCTACATGGAGAGCCAGCGCCACCGCCCGCCCGAGGAGGCCTTCGGCGAGCCGGACGCCACGCCGTTCGGGCCGGTGATCGAGCAGCTGGGCGAGTACTTCTCGGGGCAGCGCAGCGAGTTTGACCTGCAGATGGCGCCGGCGGGCACCCCGTTCCAGCGCACCGTTTGGTCTGCGCTGTGCGAAATCCCTTACGGCGAAACGATTACCTACGGAGAGCTGGCCGGGCGGATCGGGAACCCCAGCGCCTCGCGGGCCGTCGGCCTGGCCAACGGCAAGAACCCGATCGGCATCATCGTGCCCTGCCACCGCGTCGTCGGATCCACCGGCAACCTCACCGGTTACGGCGGTGGGCTGGACCGGAAGCAGCACCTGCTCGACTTCGAGCGGCGCAACACCGCTGGCGCTCAGGCCGAGCTTTTCGCTGGCTACCCCACGAGCTGATCGGACCGGAGCGGTGGTTGGGCGGTGGTCACCTAGCCTGAGCTCATGGAATCGGCGTGGGCGTCCACCTGGCGGTTCATCCGCCGCCACCACAAGATCATCATGGCTGCGCTGTGGTTGGTGCTCCCGCCGTTGACCTGGCGGGCGCTGCACTCGTTCGCGCATTACGTCGACACGCTGGACTGGGACTGCGGTGGCGGTTCCTGCGCGACCAACGACGGCCTGGGCGGCGCGATGCCCTTCGCGATCGTGGGCGGCATCGCCGCGTCCATCGTGGGCGGTTTCGCGTTCGGCGCCATCGCGCCGGCCATCACGCTGGGCGGCCTCGGCGTCTCGTTCCTGCTCGGGCTGCGGGCCGCCGTCGCCGATGGCTACACGCCGGAGCACACCATCGGCGTTCCGAAGGGCTTCTCGATCGCCCTGGTGGTGATCGGCGGCCTGTTCCTGCTCGGCGCCATCGCGGGCTGGAAGGGAAAGCTCGACCGGCGCCGCGCCCGCGCCGCCGGCTGAGTCGTGAGTGTTTTGGAGCGCTATAGAGCCTGTTTCCAAACTCGTCCTGATATAGCGGTGCGGGTGGCGGAACCTCAGAGGTCTTCTCGCTGTGGGATCCCCGACATCATGAATGACCAATTCACTACGTCGGGGCTGTCCTCGCGAGAAGGCCTCTGAGAACCCGCGGCGGTGCGGGTTGCGTGGGTGGGCTAAGCGGCTGCGCCGCTTCAAAGACAAAACGCCCGCGTTACCGCATCCGCACGTCGCCACATCCAAAACAGCCTCTACAGCACTCCAAAACACTCACGAGCGGAGTGACCAGCGGAAACAAGCTCTCGGTCAGGGCGCCCAGGTGGGGTTCCGCCCGGTCAGCCCGAGGATCTGGTCCAATGTGGACGCCGAGGTCGGGACGGTGACCTCGGTGCCGTAGACGCCCATCTCCCGGCCCTGGTCGGCGGTTTTCGCGACTTCGCCGCGCACGTAGTCGAGGAGGTCGTCATCCTTCGCCACGTGTTGGCCGGTCGCCCGCGCCAGATCCCAGCCGTGCACCACGAGCTCCACCACGACCATGCCGCCGACCAGCGATGCGGGCAGTTCCGTCGGGCCGCCCATGTGCGTGGTGCCCTCCCATGCGCCCGGCTCGCTCCAGGCGTCGGCGGTGCGGTCCAGGAGCGCCACCAGGTCCGCCGCCCAGTCGCCGCCGGTCAGGTCCAGGTCCTGCTCGGCTTCGGCCGGCGGTGGCACCGTCTCCTTGCGCGCGGCGGCCCCCAGCGACGGCCCCCAGAACAGCAGGTGCTTCACCAGCTTGCGCACGTCGTATTCGGCGCACGGCGTCGGGGCGCCGAGCTGGTCGGGCTTGATGTTGCGAACGACTTCCCGCAGCGACGCGGCCGCGCGGGTCAGGCACTGTGCTTCGGACATGGCCCCAGGTAAGCACGGTGGGCGACCGTCGTCTTGAACGAACGCGACATAGGATCCACCCGTGACCAGGGACGCCCGCGGACTCGGTGGTGCGTGGACGAAGTACCAGCGCCACGCCTTCCACGCCCCGTCACCGGACCTCGCTCGTTACGTCGAGCGCTACTGGGTCGTTTCCTGGGATTACCGCGAGCCCTACCGGCAGCTGGTCGTGCCCTACCCGAACGTGCATCTCACGTTCCAGAACGGCAGCGCGACGGTGAACGGCGTCTCCAGCGGGCACCGGATCAAGGTGCTGGAAGGCCGCAGCGGGGTGTTCGGAGTGGCGTTCCGGCCCGGCTGCTTCCGGCCGTTCCTCGGCGCATCCGTCTCGACGATCACGGACCGGTCGATCGACGCGCGCGAGATTTTCGGCCCGGAGGTGCCGGACGCACCGGATGTGGCTGCGGTCGAGCGGTTCCTCCGGGCTCGCTTGCCGCAGCCCGACCCGAAGGCGGATGAGGCTGCGGAAATCGTCGCGAAGATCGTCGCGGAACCGGAGATCAGCAGGGTCGACGTGCTCGCCGGAGAGCTCGGCACCAGCGTCCGGCAGTTGCAGCGGCTGTTCGCGGAGTACGTCGGCATCGGGCCGAAGTGGGTGATCCGCCGCTACCGGTTGCGCGAGGCGACCGAGCGGATGGCGAAGGGCGCGGAGCTGAACTGGGCGTCGCTCGCGGTCGAACTCGGCTACGCCGACCAGGCGCACTTCGCCCGGGACTTCAAGGACATGTTCGGCGAGCCCCCGACCTGGTACGCCGAGCGGTGCTAGCGCGAAATCGCCGCCCCGGGATGTGGAGCGGCGATTCCGCGTGAAGTCGGCGGTGTCAGCGACCGGCCCAGAAGTCGCAGTGGTGCTCGGCCGCCAGGTCGACCGGCCCGATCCCGCCGGGAGCGAGCGCCTGGGTGTGCGGCGGATTCCCGTCCGCGCGGAACCTCGGCCAGTCGGTGCCGCCGGCCTCCGCCGGGTCACCGAACCCGGCGAAGCTCGTCCAGTAGTCGATAATCTGGTCAGCGAGGCGCTGCTGCTCCGGGGTGAACGGCGAAGGCATGCCGCCGAGGTCGAACAGCGACCAGACGTCGGAGGTGTGGTACGCGCCCATGAGCATCGGCGGCGGCCCGGCCCACATCGGCGGTGGCGCCGGATCGGCGAATTCGTACTGGTAGAACGGTGTGTAGCGGGCGAGTTTCCGGGGCGTGCCGTACTGCGTGCAGGTCCACTTGCGGTCGGTCATGATCGCGGCCCACGCCTCGGCGGCCGAGCCGTACGACGCCCGCGGGTACTCGGCCTCGACCGCCGGCCGGTCCGTGCTGAAGGTTTCAGTGAGGACCTCGTCGCAGATCCGCTCGGTGATGGGGACCTGGCCGTCGTACCTGGCGGCGGACTGGGTTCTCTCGTCGCGGGTGGTGCCGTTCGCCATCCGCTGCGCACCGCTGGTGCGGGCGATGTCGAAACTCTCGGCGCGCGACCGGGAAGGCTTCCTCGCTGGGCTCTCGGCCTGGGCGGACGAAGAGCGGGCGATGGGCGTGCCCGGGCGCGGTTGACCACATTGGACAGTTCGAGGGCGTCGTGACACCGGGGCTGGAACTCGACGACCGCTACCCGAGTTCCAGCCGCACGCTTGGTCAGCGGGGTAGGTGCCGGGCGAAGAACGTGCGCACGTGGTCGCGGATCGCGGGCACGGATTCGGCCGGGTCGATCGCGCCGACCAGCTTCGCCCGGTCCTCGGCGCTCATCAGCCCGGCGTCCTGGAGCTGCGGTGCCATGCTGCCGTAGTCGGTGAGCACCCAGTGCGTGGCGTTGTCGAGCTGCCGCCAGTGGGTGCATCCCTGCTGGTGGGCGAGCATGGCCGACCAGGAGCGCTCGATCCGCTCGTCGCGGAAGCCGTCGGTGCCGAGCAGCAGCAGCGGCCGGTCCGTGCCCTCCCGGGCGATCGAGAGCAGCTCGCCGTCCTGGCCGGGCTCCTCCGGCATGTAGTCCAGGTAGCCCTCCATGTTGGCCGCGGCATCGATGCGCCGGTCCTCGTGCATCGCCTCGGCCGCGGTCGCCCCGCCGGCGGAGTGGCCGTAGCTGCCGATCCTTCGCAGATCCAGCGCCCGGTCGAGGTTCTCGGGCAGCTCGCGTGCTTCCGCGTCCGGGTTCCGCCCGGCGGCCAGTTCGCCCAGCTGGTCCAGGACGAACCGGGTGTCGGCGACCCGGGTGTCGAGCATGGTGCGGAACAGCTTCGGATCGGTCCGGGGATCGCCGGGGATGTCGATCGTGCGCACCCGGCCGCCGGGGAACTCGACCTCGCTGGTTTCGCCGGGATGGTCGATGGTCACCACGACGTTGCCGTGGCTGGCGAGTTCTTCGGCGAGCCCGGTGCCTATCGTGCGCGGGTCGGCGCCGCCCGGGCTGTAGAGCAGCACCGGGCGCCGGACGGGTTGCGCGGGCGCGCCGGTGTGCGAGTGGGTCGCGGTGGCCGCCCAGTCCACGCCCTCGTCCGGCAGCTCCGGATGCAGGTAGACCGGGTCGAGGCCCTTGAACACCTCCGCCGCCGCGGGCGTCAGCTGCGGTGCGACCGGGTATCCGCGGACGGTGCTCGCGGGGTAGAACACCGTGACCATCAGTTCCCTGGCGGTGCCGTTCCACGGGTCGGTCCGGTCGTGGTCGACCAGGTGCAGCATCGTGGTGCCGAGCCGGTGCGGGCCGGTCGGCGCCGGCAGCCGCAAGGTCGTCGGCTCCGCGTGCGCGATGCCGCCGGTGGCGAGTAGCAGCGCGGTGGCCAGGATTGTCGTTCTGCGCAACATGTTTTCCTTTCCGTCCCCAGGGCATGACAGGTCGAGCCCGCAACTTCCGTTCGGGCTCTTCGTCTAACCGGCTGGGTTTTGGGTCAGTTCTCCCGCAGGGCCGCGTAGGCGCGGTCCAGGTAGTCCAAGAAGTCCTCGCCGAACACGAAGCCCCGGTCGTCGGGGGCGGCGCGTTCCCGCAGGAAGCGGAGCATCGATTGCAGGATCGCGGGCTCGCCGCCGGTGAACATGTCGCCCAGCTCGAACAGGCGCCGCGTGGTGCGCTGCACCTCGGGATCGTCCACCGGGTCGTCGGCCAGGCAGTGCCGCACCAGCTTCGCCGCCGCCAGCGGCCATTCCGCGTCCAGCAGCTTCCTGCCCTCCGCGCCGAGCGCGTCGGCGCGTTCGTCCAGGACGGCCTGCTGCTCGTCGGTGATGTACTGGTCGATCGTGGTCATCCGCCCCAGCGCGGTGAGGAATTCGCCGCCCTCCGGGCGCCACGAGTCGTCCAGCTGCTCCAGCAGGTTCCTGGTCCGGTTCCGCAGCGCGTCCAGCCGGATCGCCTGCTCGTCGAGCTGGTCGAGGTGGCCGACGAGCACCTCGCGCAGCGCGGCGGGATCGGCCAGCACGTCGCCGATCTCCTCCAGCGACATTCCCAGCTGCCGCAGCAACCGGATCTGGTAGAGCCGCTGCAGGTCGTGCTCGGTGTACCGGCGGTGCCCGGACCGGGTTCGGGCACCGGCCCGCAGCAGCCCGAGCTCGTCGTAGTGGTGCAGCGTGCGCACGGTCAGGCCGGTCGCCCTGGCCAGCGCCCCAACGCTCCAAAGCGGCTGCTTCTCGCCCCCGGTTCCGGTCACGGAAACGACACTAGAACCTCCCGCTACGTCAGGTTCAACACCGGCGCCGGAAGAATCCACTTCGGACGTGTGGCGGAGGGCCTTGCGGCCCTCGATCGGCCGCCTTACGATCCCTGCTACTCGATCGATCGATCGACGGACAGATCCGATCGAATCGGCTCGCGGCGGGAGTGATGGGATGCAAAGCACCAGGGAACTGCGGCGAGTGGCTTCCGCGGCGTTCATCGGCACGGCGCTGGAGTGGTACGACTACTTCCTCTTCGGCGCGGCCGCCGCGCTGGTCTTCGACCGCGTGTTCTTCCCGGACCTGGATCCGGGCGTCGGCCTGATCGCCTCCTTCCTCACGTTCGCGGTCGGCTTCGTCGTCCGGCCGCTGGGCGGAATCCTGTTCGGGCACATCGGCGACCGCCTCGGCCGCCGCCAAGCGCTGACCATCACCCTGCTCATCATGGGCCTGTCCACGGGCGCGATCGGCCTGCTGCCCGGGCATGAGCAGATCGGGTTCGCGGCCCCGCTCCTGCTCGCCGTTCTGCGCTGCCTGCAAGGGCTTTCCGCAGCTGGCGAATGGTCCGGCGCGACGCTCATGGCGGTCGAGCACGCGCCCGAGGGGCGGCGCGGCTGGTACGGCGCGATGCCGCAGTACGGGGCGCCCGCAGGCACGCTGCTGTCCAGCGGCGCGATGGCGTTGGCGACGCTGCTTCCCGAGGAGCAATTCGTGGCGTGGGGCTGGCGGATTCCGTTCCTGGCTTCGTTCGCGCTGCTGCTGGTCGGCTTCCAGGTTCGGCGCCGGATCGAGGAATCGCCGCTGTTCGAACGGGAATCCCGGGAGAAGGTGCCTGCCCTGGCGGTGCTGCGGGGCCACTGGCGGGAGGTCCTGATCGCGTTGTCGGCGACCATCGCCAACACCGGCGGCCTGTACCTGCTGACGACGTTCCTGGTCGGCTACGGCACGACCGCGCTGGGACTGCCCAGGCACGTGATGCTCGCGGCGACGCTGATCCCGGCGGCGCTGGAGTTCCTGGTGATGGCGCTGAGCGCCAAGCTGGCCGACCGGTTCGGCCCGGGTCGGATGTGCGTCGTCGGCTCGCTGCTCTCGGCGATCACGGCCTTCCCGGTGTTCCTGCTGGTCGACACGCGATCCCCGGTGCTGGTGGTGCTGGGCGCGGTCGTCGGGATCAGCATGCTCACCATCACCTACGCGGCGCTGGGCACCCTGATCGCGTCGATCTTCCCGCCGCCGCTGCGGTACACGGGCGTCGCGATGGGCGTCAACCTCGCCGGGGTCGTCGGCGGGCTGCTGCCGTACTTCGCCACGCAGCTGCTCGTGTTGTCCGGCAACGCTTCCTGGCCCGCGGCGACGCTGCTGCTCGTGATCGCGGTGTGGAGCCTGCTCGGCAGCCTGGCCGCGCAGCGCCGACTGGGGGCGAAAACCGAAGCGCGCCAACCCGAATCGGTGTCCTGACCGCGACGAGAGGAAACAACATGCCCAGCGTGATGACCGCATCCGGTTCGGTCGACCGCGACCGGCTCGGCCCGACCCTGCCGCACGAGCACCTGTTCATCAACCTGCTCCGAGAACGCCGCGGCGACGGCCTGATCACCGACGAACAACTTGTCACCGCGGAAATCGGCGCGTTCGCCGAGCTCGGCGGCGGCACGATCGTGGACCTCACCTCCGCCGAACTGACCGTCGGAGCCGCGCCGGATCCTCGCCGCGACGCCGCCGGAGACACCCGCGATCCGGAGAACGTCCTGGCCATCGCGCGCGTCGCGAAGGCCGCCGGGCTCAACGTGGTGCTGGGCACCGGGCACTACCGGGACCCGTTCCTGGACCGGGACTGGTTCGACCGGCACGACCCGGACCAGATCGCCGAGCAGCTGGTCCGGGACCTGACCGAAGGCTTCCCGGGGACCGGCACCCGGGCCGGCATCATCGGCGAGATCGGCGCCGACAAGTGGTACATCTCGGCGGCCGAGGAGCGCTCCTTCCGCGCCGCCGCCCGCGCCCACCGCGCCACCGGGGCGGCGATCTACACCCACGCGGCGCGCTGGCCGGTCGGGCTGCCGCAGCTCGACCTGCTCGCCGAGGAGGACGTCGCGCCGGAGCGGATCGCGATCGGCCACTGCGACCTGGTCGAAAAGCCCGGCTACGCACTGGAAATCGCGCGGCGCGGGGCCTACGTCGGGATCGACACCATCTTCACGGCGAACCAGCACGAGGTGCGGCGGCGGGTGGCGCTGGTGGTCGAGCTCGCGCGGGCCGGTCATCTCGACCAGATCCTGCTGTCCCACGACGTGTGCGTGAAATCGCAGCTCAGCGCGTATGGCGGCACCGGCTACACCTTCGTGCGGACGGTTTTCCGGGATGCCTTGCGCGAGGCCGGGATCGACGACGGCGAGTTCGAGCACATCACCGTCGCCAACCCGGCCCGGCTGCTCTGCGGCTGACCCTGCCGACGGTGCGCGCGAACCCGTCCGGGGGCGAGAACGCCGCTTCCAACGCCAGACGACATGAGCGCGGTCAGCACGGTCACCCTGATCGTGGGTTCACCCGGCAGTTGGTGTGGAGGTATCGGGCAGCGCCGTCCGCGAAGTCGTAGATCGCGACCGTCTGGGTGTCCTCCAAGGAATCCGCCGGCGGCATCAGGAAATTCGTCTCGCTCAACGGGAGCAGCTCATACCTGATGCGGTCCGGTTTCTGGAGGAACTCCGCCTGCATCGGGTCGAAGACCAGGGTCAGGTGCAGCTTTCCGTCTTCGCGCGAAACCTCGTACCGTGCGCCGGGGCGCTCGTAGACGCCAACGTAGCGGGACAGGTCGAGGTTCGGCCTCGCGTCCGGTGCGGGCAGGTCCGGGATGGTGACCGTGCCGAGGTCGGTCAGGATCTCGTTGAACACCTTGCGGTAGAAGCTTTCCCGCGGTCCGCCGTTCGTCAGCATCGTGATGGCGGTGCCCGAGTCCGGCAGGATCCGTAGCCGGGCGTTCTGGCCGATCGTGCTGCCGTCGGCCGCGTAGACGGTTTCGCCGTGCCAGTCGCACACGATGAGACCGAGCGCCCATTCCGGCCCGAACATGTACGGATCCGGTACGGGCACCCGCGAACGCATCATCTGCCGGATGCCCTCGGCCGAGACGATCCGCTTTCCGTTCGCCGCCGTGCCTTCGTCGAGCAGGACTTGCGCCATCGCGAGCACTTCCCGGGGCGTCGAGGTGATGCCCCCGCCGGGATCGAAGGCGCGTGGCAGGTAGTCCACCGGCGTGACGATGGGGCCTTCTTCCGGGGAACGGATCAGGTGGCCGGTCGCTGCGCGGGTTTCGTCCACCTCCTCGCGCCGGCTGCTCGTGCTGGTCAGGCCAATGGGATCGAAGAGGCGATCCCGCATGACGTCGTCCCAGCGCTTGCCGTCGTGCACCTCCAGGATCCGCGCGAGGATCGCGTAACCGAGCGCCGCGCTGTAACCGTGGGTGTGGCCGACCGGGAAGACCTGGGGCGCGTCGGCGATGTTCTCGACCATGCGCTCGTAGACGTCGTCTTGTTCGCCGGGATCGCCGTAGGTTTCCTCGATACCGTTGGTGTGGCACAGCAGGTGCCGTGGGGTGACCGTGGCGCTCGCCTCCGGATCGGCAACCGTGAAACCGGGCAGGTAGGTCCGCACCGGCTCGTCCAGATCGACCTTCCCCTCGTCGACGAGCTGCATGAAGGCCAGCGCGGTCCACGTCTTGGTCATGGAGCCGCACTGGTAAACGGTGTCCGCCATAACAGGTTCCCGCGTTTCCACGTTCTTGACGCCGACCGCGAGCTCGGTGAGTTCTCCGCCGTGGAGCACACCGATCGCGGCGCTCGGGATTCCGTACTCCGCCAGGAGTTCCGCGACCCGGGCTCGAATCCGCGGCACGTCGATCGTCATCGCGGGAAACCGACCGCGTTCGCGGCGTCCGCTTCGAAGTACTCCGTCGTGGCGTAGGCGCCGGTGTGGGCCTCGAAGAAGTCCCGAACGGCATCGATGGAGTCGTGGTTGATGACGTTGACCGCCTTGGCCCCGTCCTTGCTCGCGACCGCCAGCTTCCACTTGGCGCCCTTGGGGAGCTTGGCGTGCGCCTTCTTCAGGCCACTCCAGAACTTGCCGTCGTCCGAGACGGTCGACACGGCCATTACGTGCATCGTTGTGCCCCTCTCTTTCCAGATGAGAAAAAGCTACGTTGCGTTTCAAATTTCGTCAACGAACTGAACGCCCAACATAGGAGTAAAAAGCCAATTGTTGCAACAGGATTGATAGTAAATGCAACTGCTCGAACCGGGCCGTTGCAATGTACTGTCGATGAATGCAAGAGGAGGTGTGCCGGTGCCAGGAGGCAGGCTGACCCACGAGGACCGCCAGCGGATCGCGGCATGGCTGGCAGACGGGCTCGGTTACGCAGAGATCGGCCGGCGGCTCGGTCGGCCGACGTCCACGATCAGCCGCGAGGTGGCACGAAACGCCGCATCAGGCGACTACCTGGCCGACCATGCGCAGCAGGCCGCCGGCCACCGCGCCCGCCGGCGCAAGCCGGCCCGGCCGGCCGAGCCGGCGACCGACGGGCAGTCGACCGAGGTGGTGCGCGGCTTCGTGGACCAGTTCGCGGCCCGGCTGGCCGCGACCGGCCTGCCCCGGATGACCGCCCGGGTGTTCGTCTGCCTGCTCACCGCCGACGCGGACGGCCTGACGGCGGCCGACCTGGTGCACCGGCTGCAGGTCAGCCCGGCGTCGGTGTCCAAGTCCATCGGCTACCTCGAAGGCATGGAATTGGTGGTGCGCCAACAGGATTCCGGTGGGCGCCGCGAGCGGTACGCCATCGACGACGACGTCTGGCTCCGGGCGTGGCAGGCCGACACCGGCGCACACGGCGAGATCGCGACCGCCGCACAGCGGGGCATCGAGATCTTCGGCGCCGACACGACCGCTGGCGCCCGACTCGGCAAGATGGGCCGGTTCTTCGCCAGGCTCAGCGAGCAGATGAGCGGCAGCACCCTCACCGAGGCCGTCGTGCACGACATGCTGACCGTGCTCGCCGCCCTCGTGCACGCCGGCCGGCCGCTGACCCTGGACGCGCTGGCCACCGCGCTCGACTGGCCCCGGGAGCGCGCCACCGCCGCGCTGGACGTGATCCAGCATCAACCGGCCATCGCCGATCCCCTCGCCGTGCGGGCCACCGGGCCCGAGACGTATGCCCTCACCACGAGACCGGACCGCCTGAGCCCGGCGCAACGCGCAGCACTCGAGGAGTGAGTCGGCGCATCCTCGATATGGGCGCCGCGGCGTGGTGTTTTCGCGCGAAAACGTCACGACCACGCGTGCCGGACGCCGGCTTCGCGCGAAAACGCCGCCGGGGACGCGCCCCCGGCGGCGCATGACCGACGGCGCGGCGGGGCACACCGCGCCGTCGGCGGCTCTTACTCGGTCAGGCTTCCGCCGTCGGCCACCACGTGGCCGTTGTGGATCACCGTGCGGTCGCGGCCGCGGTCCATCACGGCGGAGACCACGGTGTCGCCGTCGACGAGCAGCAGGTCGCCCCGGTCGCCGACGGCGAGGCCCGGGCGGTCGGCGACCGACGCGACGCGCGGCAGCGAGCGGTCGAGGATCGACGCGCCGCCGCGGGAGGCCACCGCGTAGCAGTGCTCGATGAGCTCGTCGGCGCGGAACTGGTTGGTGAACGCGAGCTGCCACGTGCGGTCGAGCATGTCGGCGTTGCCGTACGGCGACCAGTAGTCGCGCTGGCCGTCCTCGCCGAGCCCGACGCGGACACCGGCGGCGGTGAGCTCGGCCAGCGGCAGCGAGTGGTGCCGCGCGGGCGCGACGGTGGCCATCGAGATGTCCAGCTCGGCGAACTCCGCGATCAGCCGCCGGGTGGTGGCCTCGGAAACGCTGCCGAGGCTGTAGGCGTGCGAGATGGTGACCTGCCCCGCCATGCCGAGCGCGCGGGTGCGCTCCAGGATCAGGTCGACGGAGAACACGCCGAGGTCGCCGGGCTCGTGCAGGTGGACGTCGATCGGTGCCTGGTGCTTCTCCGCCAGTCCGAACAGGACGTCCAGGTGGCGCACCGGATCCCGGTCGAGCGTGCACGGGTCGATGCCGCCGACCACGGCGGCGCCCGACGCGAGCGCCTCGTCGATCAGCGGCGGCACGCCCTTCTCCCGCAGCAGACCGGCCTGCGGGAACGCGATGATCTCGACGTCGCAGCGGTCGCGGTGCGCTTCCTTCGCGGCCAGCACGCCCTCGAACCGCTCCAGCTTGCAGTCCGCATCGATCTGCGCGTAGCTGCGCACGCGCGTCGTGCCCTGCTCGATCATGCGGCGGAGCGTGTAGGTGGCGCGCTCGGCGATGCTCCACTCGGCGTCGCGCCAGTTTTCGCGGTCGTTCATGACCATCGGCCAGATGCCCGGGCTGCCGGTGTGCGGGCGGAACGGCAGGCCGATCCGGGTCGAGTCGAGGTGGCAGTGCACGTCGGAGAACGAGGGCAGGGCAAGCCGCCCGCGGCCGTCGACCGCGTCGGCGCGGTCGGCGTGCGGGGTGATGGCGGTGATCCGGCCGTCCTGGATCTCGATGTCCGAGGGCCGGCCGCCCCACGGGCGCACGTTGGTGATCAGCATTGGCTCTCCGTTGGTCACTTCGCTGGGAGTACGTCGGCGAGGCTGGCCAGCGAGGGCGCCCGGCCCAGCTCGATGTGCGAGAACGCGAGCGCCGCCGCCAGATCGGCGTTGCCCGCGTAGATGGCTTGGCAGATGTCCTTGTGCTCGGCGCACTGGACGCGCATGTCGCGATCCGAGGTCATGGTGAACAGCCACTGCATCAGGCCGAGCGAGGGCTTGAGCGCGCTCTCCAGCATCCGGTTCCCGGTCATCGCGACGATCTCGGCGTGCAACGCGGTATTGGCGGCCGGGATCTCGTCGCCGTCGCCGCGCCGCGTCGCGTCCTCGGCGGCGTCCATGAGCTCCCGCAGCCGCGTTCCGCCGCCGCCTGCCGCGACGGCTTCGGCGGCTCTGCGCGCCGCCATCACCTCCAGGCTCAGCCGCAGGTCGAAGAGCTCGTCGACGTCCTTGAGCGTGAGGCTGCGGACGGTGGCGCCGCGCCGGGGCGAGGCCACGACGAAGCCGTCGGCTTCGAGCCGGGCCAGCGCCTCGCGCACCGGGATGCGGGAGATGCTGAGGGCCTCGGAAAGATCGCGCTCGCGAAGCCGGTCGCCGGGCGCGTATTCGCCGGCGAAGATCCGGCGGCGGATCTCGTCCGCGGCGCGGACCGCGGTGGGCGGCCCGAGGTCCTGGCCCGGGCGGCGATCGGTGGCAGCTGGACCGGTCATGTGCCGACCCTACGCGCGGCCCGCTTCGTGCCTGCGGAGGTCACTGCTGCTCCAACGGCTTTCCGCCCTGCCCGAACGCCGGGTACGTCGGCGGGAACAGCTCCGCGGCGGGCCGGCGCTGCACGTCGCGCTCGGAGTAGGCCTCGCGCATCTTCTCGAACAGCAGCTGAGCGCGTTTCCGCAGGTCTTCGAGGTCGACGCCGGGAATGCGGGAGTCCGCCAGGACGGTCCGGCCCGCGACGACCGAGTGCGTCGCCTGCCGCGCGGTTCCGTTGAGCAGGAAGGTGCGCACCGGGTCGTCCAGCACGCCGTCGCGGATGTCGTCGATGCGGAATGCCACCACGTCGGCCTGCGCGCCCGGCTCCAGCCGGCCGAGATCGCCGCGGCCCAGCGCCCGGGCGCCGCCGAGGGTGGCGGCGTCGAGGTAGTCCTCGGCCGGCGCGGCGTCGAACCGGTCGTCCAGGACCTTCGCCAGGTGGATGCCGACGTCCATGCCCCGGATCAGGTCCGGCGGGAAGGAGTCGGTGCCCAGGCACAGGTTGACGCCCGCGCTCCGGTACGTGCCGAAGGAATGCAGCACCTTCCCGTAGCGCAGGGAGGTCTGCGGGCAGTGCACGATCGAAACGCCCGCCGCCGCGAGCTTCGCGAGGTCGCCCCGGTCCTCGCCGTGGACTTCGGGGTGCCGGTCGAGGACCAGGCCGTGCGGGACGAGCAGGTGGGTGCCGAGGAGCCCGGTGCGTTCGATCATCTCCAGCGGCGTGACGCCGTGCTGGCGCTCGACGAGATCGCGTTCGAGCAGCCCCTGCAGGCAGTGCAGCCGCACGATCGCGTCGCGCTGCTGGGCGGTGGCGGCGGTCTCGCGCATGAGTTCTTCGGTGAGCGTCTCGATGCGGCAGGGCAGGAGAACACCGGTCAGCAGCGGATCGGCGAGTTCGGCGGTGTGGTCGAGGAACCGCACCGCGTCCTGCAGCCCGGCGCGCCCGCGCTCTTCGTCGATCGCCACGTCGCGACCGCCTTCCGGCAGCGCCACGTTCACGCCCGAGCGGTAGGCGGGGCCGAGGTAGGCGCGCAGGCCCAGCTCGCGCGAGGTCTCGGCCATGGTGACGAGCTCGTCGTAGGGCTCGGCCCACGAGCTGTGGATCTCCGAGGCGATCGGCATGTACGTGGTGATGCCGTGCAGGGCGAGCTGCACGAGGGCGTACTCGCGGATCGTCGCGCGTTCCTCGGGGGTGAACACGTCGCGGCGGCGGTGCTGGAAGTAGTCCAGCGACCACTGGAGACCGTCGGCCCGCTCCGGCGTGGGCCAGGAGTCGAGCACCAGGTGGTCGATGTCGGTGAGGGCGTCCAGGTCGATGAGGCCGGGCAGCACCAGCGATTCGCCGAGGTCGAGCTCGGCGTCGACGGGCCCGTCGTAGCCGTGGCCGACGTGGACGATCACGTCGTCCTCCCAGACCACCTCGCCGTCGCGCAGGAGCGCGTGGTGGCCGTCCTGGTGGGCGAGGATGTGGCTGGCCCGCCAACGCGTGCGCATGGGATCTCCTCGGGCTCGGTTCTCGGTGGCCTGGAAGCGCCTCGACACTAGCATTTGGCATACCAAACGCGAACCATCTTCTCGGTGAGGTTCACCGGGCGAGGCGATCTGAGGGCGTTCCGTAGCGGTAAACGCCTAGCCAAATCGGTAAAGGTTAAGCCGAGGTAACTCTTCATCTTCGCGATCTGGCGATTTCGGAAACTGCGGTTACCCTCCCGTCGGTATACCAGATAGCTAGGCCCGACTGGTCCGATCGCGGACCGTGCCCTGGAGGCAGCCATGGACCAAAGCACCGGCACGACGCCCGCGACGGGGCAGCCGATCACCCGCGCGAACTGGATAACCGCGATCGTGCTGTCCACTGTGATCTCGGTGGTCTCGGTGCTGATCGGCGAGTACAAGTTCCAGGTCGGGCCGGCCGCGATCGCGCTGTTCCCGATCATCTGGGCGGTGCTGATCGGCGCGATCATCGGCATCCAGCGATGGCGACCGGTGTCCGGCGCGACCCGTTCGGTGGCGACCGTGATGCTGGAGATCAGCATCCTGCTGTTCCTGGCGAAGCTCGGCACCGAGATCGGCCCGTCGCTGGCGAAGTTCCAGAACCTGGGCCCGGCCATCCTGCTGCAGGAGGTCGGACACATCTTCGGGACGGTCATCATCGCGCTGCCGGTCGCGGTGGCGCTGGGCCTCGGGCGGGCGGCCATCGGGGCCACCTGGTCGATCGACCGCGAGTCCTACCTGGCGTTCGCGATCGAGCGCTTCGGCGTCCGGTCGCCGGAATACCGCGGCGTGTTCTCGGTCTGGCTCATCGGATCGGTCTTCGGCGCCCTGTACGTCTCGGTGCTCGCGGGATTCATGGGGAGCCTGGGCATCTTCCACCCGCTCGCCCTCGCCCTGGGCCTCGGCCTGGGATCGGGCTCGATGATGCTCGGCGGCGTCGGCGCGCTGTCGCTGATCTACCCGGAGCAGGCGGCGGAGATCGCCGCCCTGGCGGCGCTGTCCAACCTGGTCACCAACATCGTCGGCTTCTACTCGGGCGTCTTCCTGGCGCTGCCGCTCTGCCGCCGGCTTTACGCGTTCTGGAGCCGCGTGTTCGGCCGTGAGGACGAGGGCAACTGGCGCCGCGCCGCTTCCAAGGCGAAGGCCCAGAAGAAGCAACAGGTGCTGGAGGTCGTCCAAGACCCCGAAGTCAAGGTCACCCCGCGCCTGACACTGCTGTCGTACGTTGTCGTCGGTGCGGGCGGACTGCTGGCCAGCGCGATCGGAACGCGCTCCTTCGAGATCAAGGATGCGGTGGGCATCGTCGTCCTGCTCGTCCTCACGTGGGTGTGCGTCCGCCTGGCGAAGCTGGTGCCCGCGGTCCCGGCGAGCGTGTTCGTGCTCGGCATCGGCACGCTGCTGTCGGCGAACTTCCTCCCGACCGGCCCGCTGGTGGCGGACCTGATGGAGAACATGAAGGTGATGCTGATCGGCCTCCCGGGCCTGGCCCTGATCGGCCTGACGCTGGGCCGGGACATCCACGCGCTGCGCCAGCTGAGCTGGAAGGTCGTCCTGGTCGCGCTGCTGACCTACTCGTCCTCGTTCCTCGCGGCGGCGGCGCTGGGCCAGTCGGTCCTCCACCTCTGACCACAAAGGACAAAGCACGTCGACCCTCGTCGTTGCGCGCCAGGCTGCCCAGTCTGGCAGAATCGATTGATTTTCGATAGATATCGATCGATAATCGATGCATGAACCGCATCGTCATAGTCCTGCTCCGGATCGGCATCGTCGCGGCTGCACTGCTCGGCCTCTTCGGCCAGATCGTGGTCATCCCGACGACGGCAGCCGACGAGGTCGACAGCTTCCCCCCGTACGCCCCGTTCGCCGCGCCCTACGCGGCGGTGGCGATCGTCGGCGTCGCCTGCGTCCAGGTCGTGCTCGTCGCTGTGTGGATGCTGCTGTCCATGGTTCGACGCGATGCGATCTTCACGCCGCGGGCCTTCCGGTGGGTCGACATCATCATCGGGTCCTCGGTGGTGGCGACGCTGCTGGCGATCGGGGTCGCCGGGCATCTGTCCGTGGCCAGTATTCCCTCGCCCGGCGACGGCATGGACGTCATCAGCGCCCTGGCCGCCGCGGTCGCGAGCGTCGGCGTGGGGGTGTTGTTCGCGATGCTCGTCGTCGTCATGCGAAGCCTCCTGCGCAAGGCGACGGATCTGCAGACCGAGATCGCCGAGGTGATTTGATGGCGATCATCGTCGACCTCGACGTCCAGCTCGCCAAGCGAAACCTGTCGGTCGGCGAATTCGCCGCCGCGGTGGGCATCACGCCCGCCAACGTCGCGGTGTTGAAGAACGGCCGAGCGAAAGCGGTGCGGTTCACGACGCTCGACGCGATCTGCCGCACGCTCGAATGCCAGCCCGGCGACGTGCTGCGCTGGGTACCCGACGACGCCGCGAACGACGGCTAGGCGAATGAGGGCATGACGTAGCTCCGGCGAAAGCCAGACTGGAACTCCGCCCGCAGACCGACGATGGGAAGCCGATGCTCGTTCGCCGCGCCTACATCCCCGAAGCCCAGCGGCCGGCCTCGCTCGACACCTGGCCGTACACGGTGCCGTGCGTCGCCGATCTCGCCGAGCACGGCCTGACGTTCAACGCGCCTGTGACGATGCTCGTCGGGGAGAACGGTTCCGGGAAATCGACGCTGGTGGAGGCGATCGCCGAGGGCTTCAAGCTCGACGCGCACGGCGGGCGGGCGAGCCGCAAGTACGGCAACGACAGGCCCAAGACCGCGCTCGGCGGCGTGCTCAAGCTGGAGACCACCCCGGCCGGGAGCCGAATGCTGTCCGGACCGAGGTTGCGGCGCAAGGGTTTCTTCCTGCGCGCCGAGACCGCGTTCGGGCTGATGAACACCGTCAGCGGCGTGTACGGCTACTGGGACGAAGACACCGCGACCATGTCGCACGGCGAGGGTTTCCTGACCGTGTTCGCATCGATGTTCCGGGATCGCGGTTTCTACGTCATGGACGAGCCCGAGGCGGCGCTGTCGTTCGAGTCCTGCCTGAAACTGGTGGGGCTGATGCACGAGCTCGGCGAGCGCGGTGCGCAGATCATCTGCGCGACGCACTCACCGATCCTGGCGGCCACGCCCGGGGCGGACGTCATCGAAGTCGGCGAGCACGGCACCCGCCGGGTGAAGTGGGACGAACTCGGCCTCATCGACCACTGGCGCCGCTACCTGGCCGACCCCGGCCACTACCTGCGCCACATCACCGATTGAACCGGGTTGCTACGCCACGTGTTCCTGTCTCAGGGGGATCGGTTCGCCTCGCCTGGCGTGCTGGAGCAGGCGTTGGATCTGTTGAAGGTGCTCGATCAGGTGGTACCGGTCCCGCTGGGCGGGTAGGCGGCGGACCTCCAGTCGGCGCTCCTTTTCCTTCTGGCTGCCCACGTGTTCGAGGTTCAGTGCTTGGTAGTGCGGGCTGTCGAGTGCAGGTTGGCCGGCGAGGTTGTCTTTGAAGACGCGCTGGATCAGTTCCTTGGCTAGCCGTTGGACGTCCCAAGGCTGGCCTTTCTTGGTTGCGTCTTGAAGGTCCTTCTTGACGCCCTTGTACTCGCTGGCCATTTTCTTTGCCGTCTTTTCGTCGAATTCGTCAGGAAATGGTGCGTTCGTTTTGTCTGAATCCTGTTCTTTGAAATAATCCGCGTGCTCGAAATATGCATCGATGAACCGCAGTAGTCGCTGGGAATCGTTCCCGATGGTGCTGGCGAGATCCAGGTTGACGTGGCCGCCGCCGAGGGTGTCATCTGCTTCGAGGCCTGCCATTCTCGCGGCTCCGAAGATGTACTTGTCGAAGATCTCGGCCAGGATGTTTCCCGTTTCCGCGCCGCCGGCGGTATATGGTGACGTGACGACCTCGATGACCCTGTTGTCCATGGTGACGTCGTAGTGGAACTCGCTTGGCAGCTCGCCGCCGGGGAGCGGGCCCGCGGGAAAGGTGTACCGGTCCACGACTTCCCCGTACTTGCCCTCTTCCTGGGTTATTTTGGGCATGCCTCGGGCCTTGTTGTCCTTTTGCTTTGCGATGGCTTCTACGGCCTTCCGCCACGCCTTCCGTGCGGCCTCATAATGCGGCAGGTGGGCCGCGTAGACGATCTTTGAATCGTTGTTCGCCGGCGTCACTTCGCGGAGGGCGTTGTTGGTGAAGGTGAACTCGCTGCCGACCGGAACGCGTGCCACGTATCCGAGCTCGGAAGCGAAATTCGCAGCGTATTCGTTGATGCTGTCGGCGACGTTTTCGATGCGCGCTCGACGATTTTCGGAACTCAGTGTTCCCCATTCGTCGCGTAGTTCTCCGATGAGGCGAAATGGGTCGGAGTTGCCGAGTAGGGAATCTGGAAATTCTGCCTTCTTCTGGGGATTTTTGATGCCTTTGAAATCGGCGAGGCTGTTTGTTTCGTCCAACAGCCTGGTCAAGAGGGCGGCGTACACCTTCTTGGCGTCATCTTGGGCGCAGAGCGTGTTCATCTGCTTATCGCTGATTCCGACCATGCGCTGAACCGCAGGCGCGGCCGTGGCGTGGGACGCGGCGGCTTCGTGGGGCGCATCTGTCCGATGTGGACCGTTGGTGGACGCGTCGGCCATGGCCCGGGTGGCGGTGGCTTCGGCCTCCTTCTCGAACCGGTCGCCGGGATCGGAGACGCGGAGGCCGTCACCGCGGTCGGTGCCGGCGACCGGCCCTGAGCGCTGCTGGATGACGTGGGTGAGTTCGTGGGCCAGCGTGTGCTTGTCGATGCCGCCGGTGCCGGTGACGATGTGGCGGCCGGAGGTGTAGGCGCGGGCTCCGACCTCGGTGGCCGACTGCTGGGCGGCGGCGTCGTTGTGCAGGCGCACGTCCGAGAAGTCCGCACCGAGCCGGCCCTCCATTTCCTCCCGCAGCGGGCCGCTGAGCGGCGTGCCGGGTTGGCTCAGCACGTCGGGCACGGTGGATCGCTGCACCGGTTCGTCGTGCCCGCCCTGAGCGGTGAGCAGACGGGCGACGGCGGCGTTGCCGATCGCTCGCTGCAGCGCCACGACAGCCTGCGGGGACAACGGGCCGCCCACGGCCGGGCCAGGGGATTTGCCCGCAGGCTCCGCCGCCCGGGGCGTCCGATCCGAGGCCTGTTTCTCCGAACTCCGGTCGTGTGCACGCATGGCTCTCCCTAAGCGTTCCGCGGCCGCCTCAAGGTTCGCCCGCAGGACGGCATCGGCAGAAGGACTGGGAGGGCACGATCGGGCCCGCAGGGCGTGCCCAAAAAGGCAGCGCCATCCCGGAACCAGTGGTTCATCGGGTGCGGTGGCTGCCGGTTTCCCGGGCCAGGTGGTCATTTCGACTCGGCTGCGCACGTGATCAGAAAGATCGCAAAGAAGTGTTTGCAAATGGCTCTTTGCAATCGTACCTTGGCGGCATGGCGGACTACGGACGAGATCTGCAGATGGTCACCCTCGATGCGAAGCGGCTGCGCGCGCTCGCGCATCCGCTGCGGGTCCGGTTGCTGGGAGCCCTGCGGCTGGACGGGCCGGCGACCGCGACGGCGCTGGGCAAGCGCTTGGGCGAGAACTCCGCGAACACCAGTTGGCACCTGCGCCAGCTGGCCGAAGTCGGGCTCGTCACGGAGGACACCCAGCGCGGGAACCGGCGGGAACGCTGGTGGATCGCCGCCCAGGACCGCACCAAGTTCGACCCGGGCGAGCTTTCGGAGAACCCCGAGCTTTCGGGCTCGCTGGCGACGTACCTGCACGCGGTCAACACCGTCCACTACGACCAGGCCGGTACGTATCTCGCGTCGATGCAGGACTGGTCGAAGGAGTGGCGCAGCGCCGCGGAGCTGTCCGACTACCGCTTGTCCCTGTCGGCCCGAGAGCTCTCGGAGCTCAACCGGCGAATCCAGGCGGTGGTCGAGGAGTACTGGCGCGAACCGGAACCTGGCGATGTCGAGGTGGTCACCCACTGGCACGCCCTTCCGCTGCGCCACCAGGAACGTGACGCCGACACCACCGACATATCGTGAGGCTCCCACTCGTCGGGCTCATCACCGCGACGACGATCTCCAGCGTCGGCACCGGGATGACCATGCTCGCGATCCCGTGGTTCGTGCTGGAGGCGACCGGCCGCGGCGTGGACACCGCGCTGGTCGTGATGGCCGAGGTCGTCGGTCTGCTGCTGGGTTCGGCGTTCGGCGGGCCGTGGATCGACCGGCTGCGCCCCCGCCGGGCGGCCGTGCTGTTCGACCTCGCAGCAGCGGTCCTGGTGTTCAGCATTCCGGTGCTTCACCAATACGACGCGCTCCCGCTGTGGCTGCTGGGCGCGCTGGGTCTGCTGCTGGGGCTATCCCGAGCGCCCGGCGATGCCGCACGACAGGTGCTGATCCCGGACATCGCCCTTCGCACGGGCATCGCGGTGGAACGAGTCAGCACCGCCTACGACGCACCGAACCAGGGCGCGCGGGCGCTCGGTGCACCGATCGCGGGCGCGGTCATCGCGATGCTCGGCGCCCCGGCGACGCTCGTCGTCGACGCGGCGAGCTTCGTGCTCGCCGCCGCCATCACCCGCTTCACGCTCGACGAAGCCGTGATCGACACCGCCGACGGCGGTGGTTACCTGCGGCGGCTCGGCGAGGGATTCCGCTTCCTGCGCAACGACCGCACCCTGTTCGCGATCCTCTGCATGGTCGCGGTGACCAACGGGCTCAACAGTGGCTTCTTCTCCGTCCTCGTGCCCGTTTACGGACAGGAGGTCCTGCACTCGTCGTTCGGCGTCGGGCTCGTCTTCGGGGTGGCCGGCGCGGCGATGGTGCTGAGCTCGATCCTGTTCGCCTGGATCGGCCTGCATTGGCGGCGCTGGCCCGTTCTGGTGGTCTGCTACCTGCTGGTCCTCGGGCCGCGTTCCGGAATCTTCCTGCTGCAACCGGATCTAGCGGTCCTCGTCGCCGGAAGCGGTGTCGTCATGCTCGCGTTCGGGCCGTTGAACCCGATCATCGGCGCGGTCAAGGCCGAACGAACGCCGCCGCAGTACCGGGCACGCGTCTTCGGCGCGATATCCGCGGGAGCGCTGCTGGGGATGCCGATCGGAACGCTCATCGCGGGACTGCTCAGTGACCACATCGGACTGGTGCCCAGCATCGCGGTGTTCACCGCCGCGTCCGCGGTGATGTCCCTGTGCCCGCTGCTGTTCCCGGCGTGGCGCGGCGTCGACAAAAGGACTTCCCCTGCCCTCGCACGGGCCGGGGAAGTCCTTTGAGGACGGATCAGGCGACGTAGTCCGCGAGGTGCTCGCCGGTGAGCGTGGAGCGGGCGGTGACCAGGTCGGCAGGTGTGCCTTCGAAGACGAGCTGCCCGCCGTCGTGGCCGGCGCCGGGACCGAGGTCGATGAGCCAGTCGGCGTGCGCCATGACCGCCTGGTGGTGCTCGATGACGATGACCGACTTGCCGGCGTCGACGAGCCGGTCGAGCAGGCCGAGCAGCTGCTCGACGTCGGCGAGGTGCAGGCCGGTGGTCGGCTCGTCGAGGACGTAGACGCCGCCCTTGTCGGCCATGTGGGTGGCCAGCTTGAGCCGCTGCCGCTCGCCGCCGGAGAGCGTGGTGAGCGGCTGGCCGAGGCGGAGGTAGCCGAGCCCGACGTCGGCGAGCCGGTCGAGGATCTTGTGCGCGGCCGGCGTGCGCGCCTCGCCGTCGCCGAAGAACTCCTCGGCCTCGGCCACCGACATCGCGAGCACCTCGCTGATGTCCCTCCCGGTGTCACGGCCGCCGAGTCGATATTTCAGCACGGATGCCTGGAACCGCTTCCCCTCGCACTCCTCGCAGGTGGTTTCGATGCCGGCCATCATCGCCAGGTCGGTGTAGATGACACCGGCGCCGTTGCAGTTGGGGCAGGCGCCCTCGGAGTTGGCGCTGAACAGCGCCGGCTTCACGCCGTTGGCCTTCGCGAACGCCTTGCGGATCGGGTCGAGCAGCCCGGTGTAGGTCGCCGGATTGCTCCGCCGCGAGCCGCGGATCGGGGTCTGGTCGACCGCGACCACGCCGTCGCGCCCGGCCACCGAGCCGTGGATCAGCGAGCTCTTGCCGGAGCCCGCGACCCCGGTGACGACGACCAGCACGCCGAGCGGGATGTCGACGTCGATGCCCTGCAGGTTGTGGGTGCTCGCGCCGCGCACTTCCAGCGCCCCCGACGGCTTCCGCACCGACGGCTTCAGGGAGGCGCGGTCGTCCAGGTGCTGCCCGGTGAGCGTTCCGCCGGCCCGCAGCCCCTCGACGGTGCCCTCGAACACCACCTCGCCGCCCTTGGTGCCGGCACCCGGGCCGAGGTCGACGACGTGGTCGGCGATCGCGATCGTCTCCGGCTTGTGCTCCACGACGAGCACGGTGTTGCCCTTGTCGCGCAGCCGCCGCAGCAGGTTGTTCATCCGCTGGATGTCGTGGGGGTGCAGCCCGATCGTCGGCTCGTCGAAGACGTAGGTGACGTCGGTGAGCGACGACCCGAGGTGGCGGATCATCTTGGTGCGCTGCGCCTCGCCGCCCGAGAGCGTGCCCGTCGCGCGGTCGAGGCTGAGGTAGCCGAGCCCGATCTCGACGAACGAGTCGAGCGTGTGCTGGAGCGCCTTCAGCAGCGGCGCGACGGACGGTTCGTCAAGCTCGCGCACCCACTCGGTCAGGTCGCTGATCTGCATCGCGCAGGCGTCGGCGATGTTGATCCGCTTGATCTTCGACGATCGGGCCGCCTCGCTGAGCCGGGTGCCGTCGCACTCGGGGCAGGTGGTGAAGGTGACCGCCCGCTCCACGAACGCGCGGATGTGCGGCTGCATCGACTCCTTGTCCTTGGACAGGAACGACTTCTGGATCTTCGGGATCAGCCCCTCGTAGGTGAGGTTCACGCCCTCGACCTTCACCTTCGTCGGCTCCCGGTAGAGGAAGTCCTGCATCTCCTTCTTGGTGAACTTGCGGATCGGCTTGTCCGGGTCGAGGAAGCCCGACTCGGCGTAGGTCCGCACCGTCCACCAGCTGTCCGACTTCCAGCCGGGGATGGTGAACGCGCCCTCGGCGATCGACTTGGAGTCGTCGTAGAGCTGGGTGAGGTCGATGTCGTTGACCGTGCCCCGGCCTTCGCAGCGCGGGCACATGCCGCCGGTGACGCTGAAGCTGCGGCGCTCCTTCACGGTCCGTCCGGCGCGCTCCATCGTGACCGCGCCCGCTCCGCTGATCGAGGCGACGTTGAAGGAGAACGCCTGAGGCGAGCCGATGTGCGGCTTCCCGAGGCGGCTGAAGAGGATGCGCAGCATCGCGTTGACGTCGGTGGCGGTGCCGACCGTGGAGCGCGGGTCGGAACCCATCCGCTGCTGGTCGACGATGATCGCGGTCGTCAGCCCTTCGAGCACGTCGACCTCGGGCCGCGCCAGCGTCGGCATGAAGCCCTGCAGGAAGGCGCTGTAGGTCTCGTTGATCAGCCGCTGCGACTCCGCGGCGATCGTGTTGAACACCAGCGAGCTCTTGCCCGAGCCGGAGACGCCGGTGAACACCGTCAGCCGGCGCTTCGGGATCTCGATGCTGACGTCCTTGAGGTTGTTCACGCGCGCGCCGTGCACGCGGATCAGCTCGTGGCTGTCGGCGGCGTGCGGCGCAGGCGACTGCGCGTCCGTCCTCGGGGCCATGCTCATCGTGTCTCCATCTTGTTGGGCGGGGCCGCCTTCGCGGTCTCCGTCGGCGTCGCCTGGCTCGATCCGACCAGCTTCGAGCGTCGGTGCGGTCGTGGCAGCGGTCCACTGCCTGACCTGCGGTTTCGGTCGGGGTGACGCGGCGCCCGTCCGGCCGGGCCAAGTATCGAGGCATCCACGCCGCTTCGGCCGTGGAGCCGCTAGGCCCCGGCCACGCGGCGCGCCATCAGGCCCGGATGCGGCGCGGCCATCAGCTCGGCGCCGGTGGCCACCAAGCGGCCACCGGCGTCGTGCGCGGGCTCCACCACGTTACCGTCCGCGCAGGTCACGGCCGCGAACGCCGGACGGCTCAGCGCAGTTCCTGGATGCGGACCATGTTGCCCGAGGGATCGCGGAAGGCGCAGTCGCGAACGCCGTACGGCTGCTCGGTCGGCTCCTGGACGACCTCGGCGTCGCCGGCCTGCAGCCGCTCGAAGGTGCCGTCGAGGTCCTTGGTGGCCAGGACGATGATGCCGTAGGTGCCCTTGGCCATCATCTCGGCGACGGTGCGGCGCTCGTCGTCGGTCATGCCGGGGCTGGCGGCCGGCGGGAACAGGACGAGGGACGTGCCGGGCTGGCCGGGAGGACCGACGGTGATCCAGTGCATCCCGCCGTATTCGACGTCATTGCGGACCTCGAAGCCGAGGGCGTCGCGGTAGAAGGCCAGCGACGCGTTCGGGTCGTCATGCGGGAGGAAGGTCGAGTGAATGCTGATGTCCATGGAGGTCAGGCTATGTGCGGCCCGATGACCGCGCTTCTCGATTCCTGATCGGTCTGGTCACCTGCTTCGCCACGCACGACGGCATCCCCGCCGTCGCGCGCGCCGCGTGGTTCCGGTAGGCGCTGGGAGGCATGCCGACCAGCTCGGTGAAGCGAGTGCTGAACGTGCCCAGCGAAGAGCAGCCGACCGCGAAGCAGACCTCGGTGACGCTGAGATCGCCGCGCCGCAACAGCGCCATGGCGCGCTCGATGCGCCGCGTCATCAGGTAGCCGTAAGGCGACTCGCCGTAGGCGAGCCGGAACTGGCGGCTGAGGTGCCCGGCGGACATGTGCGCGTCGCGGGCGAGCGCCTCGACGTCCAGCGGTTGCGCGTACTCCCGGTCGATCCGGTCGCGAACACGGCGTAGCCGCGCGAGGTCGCTCAGGCGCTGAGCCGCGGAGGTTCTGCTGGTCACCTGCGAAATCGTGCCACAAGCGACGGCAGCGCAGTTCTGTCGACGTGTTTCTCGGAGAGCACGCCGGTTCGCCGACGAAGCGCAGTCCGCTGCTGGCTGATCGCGAGGTCGGGACACACTCTGCGGCTGCCGTAGTAGAACGTCGCGCCAAAGCCCCGCTCTGCGAGGCGATTTGACAAGAGGTGCAAAATAAAAGGTCGGCGTGTCTTCCAAAAGAATGGAAAACCCGTCGAACCTAGCATCAGGCTAGCTGCTGTGAGGGGCATGTGTCAACTCAGGGGTACGAAGACGAATTGCGGTCCGAGCGGGGCTACGTGGCCGGGCTCTACACGCGGCTCGACGCCGAGCGCGCGCGGGTGAAGGGCGCGTACAACGCGGCGTTGCGCGGAAACGGCGCGACACAAGTGGAACGCGATGTCGAGGTGCGCGCGCTGGCCAAAGAGGCGAAGCGGCTGGACGTGGCGGACAACGGGCTGTGTTTCGGCCGGTTGGACGCCCTTTCCGGCGAGCATTCGTACATCGGCCGGATCGGCCTTTTCGACGAGGAGAACGAATACGAACCGGTGTTGCTCGATTGGCGGGCGCCGGCGTCGCGCGCGTTCTACGTCGCCACCGCCGCGACCCCGGAGAACATGCGTCGGCGCCGCCAGTTCCACACGCGCGGGCGTCAAGTGGTCGAATTCACCGACGAGATGCTCGGCCGTCCCGGTGTTGACGCGCAAGGAGACGCGGCCCTGCTCGCGGCGGTCAACGCGCCGCGCGGTGACGGGATGCGCGACATCGTGGCGACGATCCAGGCCGAGCAAGACAAGATCATCCGGCTCGATCACCCGGGAGTGCTGGTGATCGAGGGTGGCCCGGGCACCGGGAAGACCGTGGTGGCGCTGCACCGCGTCGCGTACCTGCTCTACACCCAGCGGGAGCGGATGGAACGCCACGGCGTGCTCGTGGTCGGGCCCAATCCGGCGTTCCTGAACCACATCGGCCGCGTTCTGCCGTCGCTGGGCGAGTCCGACGTGGTGTTCATGACCACCGGCGACCTCGTGCCCGGTCTGCGCGTCACCGCCGAGGACGCCCCGGAGGCCGCGCGGCTCAAGGGCTCGCTGAAGATCCTGGACGTGCTCGCGGCGGCGGTCGCCGATCGGCAGCGGCTGCCGGAGCAGCCGCTGCCGATCGAACTGGCGGACGTCGCGGTGCGGATCGACGCCGAGACAGCGGAGTGGGCCAGGGAGGAGGCGCGCGCGAGCGGGCTGCCGCACAACGAGGCTCGCGCGGTGTTCACCGAGATCGTCACGTGGGTGCTCACCGAACGGGCGATAGCCCGGATCGGCCGGGGCTGGCTGACCCGGGAGGACCGCGAAGCATGGGAGAACCTGCGGGCGGACCTCCTCAAGGAGCTCGCGGAAAACGACAAGTTCACCGCCGCGCTCGACGAACTCTGGCCGGTGCTGACGCCGGAAACGCTGTTGGCTCCGCTGTACACGTCCCCCGAGCGACTGCGAGCGGCAGGCGCCGACCAGGCGCTGCTGCGCGCCGATGGTGACGCCTGGACGGTGTCGGACGTGCCGCTGCTCGACGAACTGGTCGACCTGCTGGGCCGCGACAAGTCGGCGGACCAGGCCGCCGAGCAGGAACGGAAGGAAGAGGCCGAATACGCCGCCGGCGTGCTGGAAATCCTCAATACCGAGCGCCAGGACATGATGGACGACGAGGACCACCTGCTGGCCCAGGACCTGCTCTTCGCCGAGGACCTGGCGGATCGCTTCATCGAGCGCGACACCCGTGAACTCGTCGAACGCGCCGCCGCGGACCGGGACTGGACCTACCGGCACGTCGTGGTCGACGAGGCCCAAGAACTGTCCGAAATGGACTGGCGGGTGCTGATGCGGCACTGCCCGAGCCGATCCTTCACGGTGGTCGGCGATCTCGCCCAACGCCGGTCGGCGGCCGGAGCGACATCGTGGGGCACGATGCTGGATCCGTACGTGCCCGGCCGCTGGGTCTACCGGTCGCTGTCGGTGAACTACCGAACCCCGGCGGAGATCATGACCGTCGCCGGCGCGCTGCTCGCCGAGTTCGCACCCGGGGTCCAGCCGCCGGAGTCGGTCCGCGCGTGCGGCGTCCAGCCGTGGTCCAGGCGGGTCACCGAGGACGAATTGCCCGCTGCGATCGAGGAATTCGCACGGGACGAAGCCGGTCGCGAAGGCACCAGCGTCGTGATCGGGCCACCGGGTGTGCCGGGCGCGGTGGTGGCGTCGGACACGAAGGGCCTGGAGTTCGACGCCGTCCTGGTCGTGGAGCCAGAAAGGATCCTCGCCGACGGCCCGCGCGGCGCGGCCGAGCTCTACGTCGCCCTCACCCGCGCCACCCAACGGCTCGGCGTCCTGCACCAGGGCCCATTGCCGCAGGCCCTGACCGGGCTCGCGGAAACCGGGACACCCGCCCAGGCCGGGAATCAACGGCTGGCGTAGCGATTCGCGTTCGCGGCCGGCCCGGAGCCAGGGCCGGCCGCGAACGCGATCCTGGCGATCAGCTGCGCACTCTCGATGTGGCCCGTGAGCTGACTGCTTGATGGGGTGGCGGGCTCCGGTGATCACTGGGCCGCGTGCCGCGCAGTCGTTTGAACGCCACGCTCAGCGCGAAGGCGTTGGCGTAGCCCACTTTCCTCGCGATCGTGCCCACCGTGTGATCGGTCTCCCGCAGCAGGTCCGTGGCCAAGGCGATCCGCCAGCCCGTGAGGTAGGCCATCGGCGGTTCGCCGACCAGCGCGGTGAACCGCCGGGCGAGCGCCGCCCGCGATACTCCCGCCTTGACCGCCAGGTCCGCCACCGTCCAGGGGCGGGCGGGCGCGTCGTGCAGCAGCCGCAGCGCGGTACCCACCACCGGATCGTCCAGCGCACGGCACCAGGCCGGGGCATTGGCGTCCGGGTTGTCGAACCAGTTGCGCAACGCGGAGACCAGCATCAGGTCCAGCAGCCGGTCCAGCACCAACTGCTGTCCCGGCCGGCCTCTGGCGACCTCCTCGGCCACCACCTCCACCGACGGGTAGGGGCTGTCGTCGGCCGGCACCACCAGCACGGCGGGCAGGGCCTGCAGCAGCCGTTCGCTGAGCTCTCCCCGGCGTTCGAAAGCCCCGCTGAGCAGCACGGCGGCCCCTTCGGCGGGAGCTCCGCAGGTGCGGGCGGGTCCGGAGGCGTGCTCGACGCCCTCGGCTCCCGAGCAGTAGTCGGCGCTGGTCACCACCAGCGAGGGTGTGGTCGCGGGGTCGTCGGCCACCGCGTACGGCACGTCGCCGCGGACGACGGCGATGTCGCCGACTCCGATGCGCACCGGTTCGTGCTGGTCGGGAACGATCCAGGCATGGCCGCGCAACATCGTGGCCAGCGTCAGCGGGGCACCGCTGGCCATCCGCAGCGCCCAGGGCGGCCGCATGATCGTCTGCCGGAAGATGGCGCCACGCGCCCGCACCTCCGCCAACAGCTCCGACACGGCGTCCATATCTTCAATGTAGACGCCCAGACATCAAATGGAGCTTCTCAGCCATGGCTCGTCTCAGTAGGGGCCAGTTGACTGGCGTCATGTCTGAACATCCAATTCTGGTCACCGGAGCGACCGGCAAGTCCGGCCGCCGCGTCGTCACCCAACTGCGGGCCAAGGGACTGCCGGTTCGCGCGGCGGCCCGGGCCGGCGCGCACGTCTTCGACTGGACCGACCGCAGCACCTGGGATGCCGCCCTGGAGGGTGTGCGGTCCGCCTACATCGTGCAGCTGGACGGCACGAAGCTCGTCCGCCCGTTCGTCGAGCGGGCGGTGCGGCATGGGGTGGAGCGGATCGTGCTGGCTTCGGGGCGCGGGATCGACGATCCGGACTACGCGAAGGACAGCAGCGGTTTCTTGGAGGGCATCGTCGACAGCGAAGCCGCCGTCCGGGAGAGCGGTCTGGAGTGGACGATCAGCAGGCCGGGCTGGTTCGCGCAGAACTTCAGCGAGGGCTTCTTCGCCGATGCCATCCGCGCCGGTGAGCTGCGGCTGCCCGGTGGCGATGGGGCTGCCACCTTCGTCGATGCCGAGGACATCGCGGCGGTGGTGGTCGCCGCGCTGACCGAAGACCGGCACGGGGGCCAGATCTACGAGTTGTCCGGCCCCCGAGCGGTGACGCTGGCCGAGGCGGTCGCCACGATCTCCGAGGCCAGCGACCGAGAAGTCCGCTACGTGCCGCTCACGGTCGAGGACTACGTCGCGGAACTCGTCCAGCAGGGATTGCCACCCGCAGACGCGGAAGCCTTCGCAGATGTCATGGAGCCCCTCAGGGAGGGCACGGACGAGTACGTCTCCGACGGCGTGCAGCGAGCCCTGGGCCGCCAGCCGAGAACGTTCACCGAGTTCGCCAAGTCCACCGCCGCCGCAGGCGGCTGGCCGACCTGACCGCAGATGGCGAGCAGCCGGTCCGGGAGGCGGAGCGATCCCGCCCCGAAACAGAAAGGGTCCCGCGATGGAGCAGCCTGACTGCTCCTCCGGGACTGTCTGCGTGGCGCCCCTGAGGACAACGCCGCCTCCCGCACTGTGTCCACCAAGCTCGGCTACCAACCCGACGGGCTCCAACGCCGCGCCCTTCGTGGACGGTTGACAATTGAGCATCGACTACGCCTGAGCCGAGCGGCGTGGGAGCGGTATCGCACCATCCCGGTCGACGTTGAGGAGCTTGGCCCGTGCCTGCCGCTGCTGGGTCTCAACGCTACGTAACCACTGGCGGCCAGATACCTCCCCACCAACTGGCCGCGCGCGGCGAGGCGATCATGATCATCGTATGAGTCAGCGCTCGGTAACCTTAGGAAAGATCGTTTTCGCGGATTGGCAGGCCATTCACTCGTGGGCGTGCCTCGCGGAGGTGTGCCGCTACCAGCCCTGGGGGCCAAACACACAGGGCCAGACGCAGGACTTCGTGGACTCCGCAGTCAAGGCATGGTCGCATACCCCGCAACGCCGGTTCCCTTATGTCGCCCGCGTCGGGCAGGATGTGGTGGGCATGGGCGAGCTGCATGTCCGCAGCCATGCACAGCGCCAGGGCGAGATCTCATACATCGTGCATCCCCGGGTATGGGGGCAGGGCATCGGCACAGAAATCGGTCGGCAGCTTCTTGCGCACGGGTTCGACGAACTGGGGCTTCACCGAATCTATGCCACCTGTGACCCGCGGAATCTCGGCTCCTCCCGAGTGCTGTCCAAGATCGGTATGACGCACGAGGGACGCCTCCGCCACACGGCGCTGCTCCACGACGGCTGGCGAGACTCCATGATCTTCAGCATCCTCGAAGGGGAATGGCGATCCGCTGCATAGAAATCCAGCCAGCGTGGGTGCTGTCGAAACTCGTAGACAGGATCAGATCTCCGTCTCGGCGGCTTCTGCGGGGCCGCCCTTGATGGAGTAGAGAAAGTTTGAACACGCGGACTGCGGGGCCGTGAGGAGTCGTCAGGGCCCGAAGAGCAGGTTGGACGGCATGGGTGGGTGCCGGATCGCGCGGAGCTGGTCTGCGAGCTGTTCCTTGGGGGCCTTGAGCTGCTCGGGTTCTGGGGTGTCCTCGTTTACCAGCGGTTTTGCGCCCCCGGCAGGATTCGAACCTGCGACACCCGCTTTAGGAGATCTTGCTTCCGGTCCTTTCCGGACAGAAGCGGATTTTCCCTGTGAACTCAACGGATTCCGATTGCGAACGCTGGTTACTCGGCGTTGGGGACATTTCCGGTTGATTCTTGGGGGTAAGGTGGGGGCTCGTATCAGGATCACGGGTAGGCAGCCGCTGTCTCGTCGCCGCACCCAAGCAGCTCCTGATCAGTGTTGAAGCGCTGCCTTGACGGCCACGATGATCAGGCCGAGCGCGAGGTTGACGGTGCCGACGGACACCAACTCCCACCGAGAAGCGCCCGCCCGCAAGACTGCCGCGCTGGCCCACATGACTTGCTGGGTCACAGCCACACCGAGCGCCAGCCACGCCGCACCCCTCGGGCCCAGGTTCAGCAACGGGCTGATCGCGACAGCGGCGGCCGGCAGAACAGCTGCCTGCACGATCGGCCATTCCCGGGCGCAGACGTCCCAGATCTCGTGCCGCGTCACGGGCTCGTGCCGCAACCGGTCGCCGACGAAGTTGGCGTAGGCGTGCGCGGCCCAGAACACCACCCCGGTGCAGAGCAGGAGCAGCACCAACTGGAGACGCGGGTACTCGCTGTGCGTGCTGGCCCCGACCACCACCGACGCGGCCAGCAGCGAGCCGTAGATCGCACCGGTGTAATCGGTCTGGGCCGTGTCAGGCGGTCGGTGGGCTGCGGAATCTTCGTCGTTGGTGCCTCCGGTCACTCTCGTAGGATCGCCGGAAAGGCCGCGCGCCGCCTGACGTCCGTTTGTTCCAGACCCACCGACCGCCAGCTCTTGCTGGGCAATCGAACCCTAAACCCGCGGATTCTGAGGCGACGCTTCCGGACGTTTGACGACACACGCCAGCACCTAGCACCGCCTGCATTGATCACGAAAGCAAACGTTCGCTAGAGATGGTCGCCTGCGGACGTTTGACGTTGTTTTGTGCACCAAAAGTGCACTGACCGACATCCTGTGAACTCCAGCCGGAGTCAAAGGGCAGCTCGTTCGGGGGGCCGTGCGCCACGTGAAGGCCGCAAGCGGTGTTGTGTGCACGTCGGGCGTGTCGGCTGATGACCGAGAAGCGAAGGTTGCTCGCGACCGGTTAGCTGAGGCGCTGGCGACATATCGCCGCACGCTTCTTGAGGAGCGTTGAGAAACGCCGCCAGTGCCTCAGCCAGCCAGTGAGCGTGAAGCGAACCCACCATCTGCAGCAATCAGTCACTATGGATGCCGTGCAACGACTTTGGTCCCGCCTTAGGGCGCTTCGTCGCTTCGTGCCGCGATCTATACATTGGCCCACACTGGTGGTGGCTGCGTTGGTGTTCGCCGTAGCCGCGGGATTCTTCGTAGCGTGGCTCTTATGGCCCGAAGGTTCCCTCCGAGAAACCCGACCCAACGCTCCCGCACTGAAAGAGCCTGAGCTCACGCGGATGCAAACCGAGGCAATCCGGACAGGATTGACTGTGGCTGCCACTATCGGCGGAGCACTAGTGCTATTTGTAACTGTGCGTCGACAGTGGCATGCCGAAATTGATTCTCGCCAGCAGCAAATTACTGAACAGTATTCCAAAGCCGTGGAGCATCTAGCGAGCGACCAAGCTCCCGCCAGGATTGTCGCCTTGCACATGTTGGAACGGATCGGCCAAGATAATCTTGAATATCGCCAGCGGGTTGCTGACGCGCTCTGTGGTTATCTTCGAATGCCCTACTATCCACCAGTAACGCAGTGCATTCCCGGACATAACGATGGGCCAGATCAGAAATGCGCCGCATGCGACTCGCTTCGCGAAGAACAGGTGCGACGAACCGTCGAGCAGATTTTGAATACGCACGTGAGCCCGGGAAACGGAAGCAAAGGTAAGGCGCCCGCCTCGACCTACTGGGGACCGCTTCATCTTAACCTGTCGGGAGCCGTGTTTTATGACTTTGCATTTGTCGGCACTCAGATTGCCAGCCTTAATCTAGCGAACGCGCGAGCCATTAATCGGCTTCACATAGAACACACTCACATCGCAGGCAATGCTGACTTCACGGGAGCAAAGTTCGACGCTGGAGCCATACTGTTCGATGTCACTTTCCACAGAGATCTGAGAATGCGCGATGTCGACGACAGCGAAGTCTTTCTCGTTAGATGTACGATTGGTGATTTTTGCGAACTGCGAACACCCGGCAAAACGGGAGGGCCTTATGTTCAAGATTGTCTAATAAGAATAGACGCTAGCGACTTTGCTGTACGACACAGGAAGCTTCCGCGTGGCTATACGATCAAAGAAGTGGAGAGTCCAGAAGGCCTGACTACCCCGGGACAAAAAGGCAAATGGGGGCTGCTCGATAAAGCAGATAGCAAAGAAAAGGCGTCGCCGAAAACCTCTTCATGAACGGCAGCCGGGAGCAGCCAATGAGGCGACCACAAGCAGGCAACCCTCCTCGGAGCGCTACTGGTCGATGGCAGCGGAAGGGCCAAGGTGACTACCCTGCCCACGTGCCCAGCACCGATCTTTGAAGGCTAGCCCAAGCGACCAGTGCGGTCAGGACGTCCGTGGTTCAAGGTCTCCACTTCTGCGGCTTCTGCGGGGCCGCCTGCCTTCCGCTCGCGCCATGACGAGGCCGTCGACCTTTCCGCTCGCGCCCGGCCATCGACGGCTTGGCCGGGCTCGCATACAGGAAGGCAGGCGGCCTCGTCATGGCTCGCAAACAGCAGGCAGGCGGCCCCGCAGGGGCCGCCCTTGATGAAGTAGAGAAAGTTTGAGCACGCGGACTGCGGGGTCGTGAGGAGTCGTCAGGGCTCGAAGAGCAGGTTGGGCGGCATGGGTGGGTGCCGGATCGCGCGGAGCTGGTCTGCGAGCTGTTCCTTGGGGGCCTTGAGCTGCTCGGCTTCTGGGGTGTCCTGGTTGTCGTTCCAGGTGGTCCAGGCTTGGTAGAAGTCGTTGACCAGAGCGCGGTAGGCAGGGTCTTCGTCGCCTTCGAAGTTCGCGCTGCATTCAGCCGGAGGGCTGACGCGAAGATGGGGGTAAAGCGGGTGTTGATCTTGAACTAGATCAGCTCCCGCTTCGTTCACCAGCGGTTTTGCGCCCCCGGCAGGATTCGAACCTGCGACACCCGCTTTAGGAGAGCGGTGCTCTATCCCCTGAGCTACGAGGGCTTGGTCTTCGACCTTCTCGGAGCGTACCTGCCTCGTCGTGCTCCTCCGACACCCGGTTGGCGTCCCCTGCGTCCCACCGGCCGCAGGCTTCCGTCGCGTATCGTCAGGTGATCGTTACCGTTCGGCGCCACTGGGGTGGGTATGGGCAACGAGAACAGCGGTCCGGTGCGCAACCTCGTGCAGGCCGGGGCCATCTACGGCGACGTGCACTTCCACGGGAAGCAGGAGGTGCCTGCGCCGCAAGAGGCACCTGGGCAGTTGGTGGCGGAGCCGGTCAACTTCGTCGATCGGGAGCCGGAGCGCGAAGCGCTGGACGCGTTGCTGGCCGAGGCGCGCGGTGCTCGGGCCGGGTGTGCCGTGATCAGCGGGATTCGCGGGGTCGGCAAGAGCGCCTTGGGCACCTACTGGTCGTACCGGGTGATCGACTCGTTCGAGCACGGCCAGGTGCGGTTCGACTTCGGCCTCGGGCAGCGGTCGCTCGGTGAGGCCGCCGAGCACTGCTTGCGCTCGCTCGGTGTTGGCGGCGACCGGATTCCGTTGTCTGAGGACGACAAGATCTCCCTGCTGCGCACCAAGACCAGGGGCCGGAAGCTGCTGTTCTTCTTCGACAACGTGGGCGACCTCGCGCACGTTGCGAAGTTGCTGCCCGCCTCGGCGGAAAGCGTGGTGCTGTGCACGAGCCACCACGACGCCGCTGATTTGGTGGTGGACGGGATTCGGCCGATCCGGTTGGCCGCGCTCGATCCCGGGCATGCCCTCGACTACCTGCGGCGGAGCGGTCTGCGGGAGCGGATCGACGCCGAGCCCGCCGCTGCTGCGGAGCTCGTGGACCGGTGCGGCAGGCTGCCGCACGTCCTTCGCCTGGTCGCCAAGCTGCTCCAGCGCCGGACGTCCTGGAGCATCGCGCGGGCGGTTCGGGAGCTGTCCGACAAGAGGCGGCGGCGCAATCACCTCCACGAGGCGTTCGCGGCCCTCGACCTCGCGGTCGAGCAGCTCCCGGCCGCCGAAGCGAAGCTTTACCCGTGGCTGGGGCTCTTTCCCGGCGTCTTTCCCGGGCCGGTGTTCTCAGCGGGGGCGGTGGCGGCGTTAGCCGATCTCACCGAGTTCGATGCCGAATCCCGTCTCGCCGAGCTGCACAGGACTTGTCTGGTGGAAGAGAACGACCAAGAGCAGTACCTCCTTCACGACCTCGTGGGCGAGCACGCCTCCGAAGCCGCTCGCGCGCTCGGCGCCGCGCGGCGCGACGACGCGTTGCGGCGCCTCGTCGGCTGGTATCGGCGGCAGGGTGCGTTCGCCGATCGGATGGTGATGGAACCCAGCCGGCTTCGCGTCGTCGATGACGAAGTCGACGGCGAGAACCCGTTCACGCGGGAGGAAGCGCTTGCGTGGCTGGAGCGGGAGCGGGTCAACCTGCTCGGGATGGTTCGACTGGCCGCCGAAAGCAATTGGCACGTCGATGTGATCGCCCTCTGTGATGGTCCATTGTGGGCATTGCACAACCAGCACAAGCACTACTCCGACACGTTGCCGGCCTTGCTGCTGGCGATCGCCTCCGCGCAGGAGATCGAGGATCTCGCCGCGGAAGCGCGGATGCGGAGCCTGCGCGGCCAGCTGCTGATGGAGTGCGGCGAGCTCGACGAGGCGCACGAGGAGTGCGCGAAGGCGGTCGCGGCGGCCGAGCAGGCCGGGCACCGGCGAATCCTGGCCTCCGCGCTGGAGTTCCAGGGCAAGGTGCTGCACGCCCGCGACGAATTCGCCGAGGCCGTCGGGAACTTCGAGCGGGCTCGGCGGCTCAACGAGGAGCTGGGGCGGCGTCGCGGCATGGCGTTGCAGGAATACCTGATGGGCAAGTCGCTGTCCGGGCTCGGTCGGCACGACGAGGCCCTGGCCGTGCTGCGGACCGCCCTGGACCGGCTGGCGGAATTCCCCGAGGACAAGCGGACTCCCGGCCGGATCGGGGTCGCGGCGGCGCGGGCGCACCAGGCGCTCGGGCAGCACGAGCCGGCCATTTCGGCGCTTCGCGAGGCCATCGCCGCGACGCGGGAACGGCAGGCTTCCTTCGACCTCGCCGAGCCGCTGGAGCTGCTCGCCGACTCGCTCACCGCGACCGGGCAGCCGGGCGCGCGGGACTGCCTTGCGGAGGCGCTGGAGATCTACGAGCAGGCGGAGAGCCCGAAGGCGGAGCGGGTGGCGCGCAAGCTCGGTCGTGAGTGATCACTCCGGTTCTTATCGCAACGATCACTCACGAGTGGAACGGGTCCACCGGCTCCGGTCGGGCCGGCCACGGCGGCTCCGGAAGGTCCAGCTGCCGGTAGATCAGCTCGCGCAGACGTTGGTAGGGGCGGTCCTGGAAGGCGAGGTCGGCGAGCTGCCGATGATCCGGGACCGGCCTCGCCGCATCGATCTGCGCCCGCACGTTCCCGGCCGGGTCCAGGCGCTCGACCCGCTCGCCCAGCAGCGCCATCGGCGAGCCGGGCGCCACCTCGCCGGCACCGAAAGCGGCTAGCAGCAGGGGTTTTCCCAGCGCAGCAGCATAGAAGGACAGCGAGCCGTGATCGGAGACGACCACGTCCGCGGCGACCAGCGCTGCCTGCCACTTGCGCAGCCGGGGGACCAGCACGAGCCCGTTGCGCAGGGCCGTCCGCAGCCAGGTTTCGAGCTGCAGGCCCTCGTGCCTGCTCCAGATGTTCGGGTGCAGCACCAATGCCACCTGATATTCGGCGGGTAGCGCGGCGACCAACTGTCGCGCCAGCCCGCCTTGCCGGCGGAACAGCGAATTCGGGCCCCAGGTCGAGGCCAGGACCACGAGCTTTCGCGGGCCGGTGCCGAGGGCGGCGCGGTACTGCTCTCGCATCGGCAGGCTGACCTGCAAGCGCGCGAAGCACGGATCGCCGATCACCTCGGCGCGCGGAACCGCTGCTGGGCAGTTGCGCCGCAGCTCGACCAGCTGGTTCGGGTGGGAGAGGCCGACGACCGCCGGGACGACCCGGCCCTCGTGCATCAGCTGCGCGGCGGACAGGCCCGAAACTTCAGCCGCCACACCGGTTTCCGTGGCGCGGAGCTTGTGGTGCCCGGCGCCGTGCGGCAGCGTCAGCACCGGCACCTCCAGCTCGTGCAGCGAGCCGTTGCCGCTCGGTGAGATCGCGAAGTCGAAGTCCTTGCCGGTGGCTTGCTCCCAGCCCACGACTTGCGCCTGCGAGCGGTGCAGCTGGTCGGTGAGGTTCGCGGCGAACTCCGACCCCGCCGCCACCGCGAAGCGGGTCTCCACCCGCATGTCGTCCGCGAGCACCGGGAGCACGTCCAGCAGGCGATCCAACGCGGCCAGAGTTCTTACGACGCCGAGAACTCGGCGCTCCACCGGCGCGGTGTCCCAGCGGCCCGCCCGCTGCGGCTCAGCAGGCGACATGACCGCCACCGCAGGGCTTCCGGGCTTCCGGGCTTCCGGGCTTCCGGGCTTCCGGGCTTCCGGGCTTCCGGGCTTCCGGGCTTCCGGGCTTCCGGGCTTCCGGGCTTCCGGCGTCGATTCTACCTTGCTGCGCAGGGGAAAACTGTCGCTCGGGGATCGCAGCGCGGTGGACATGGCGCTCGATCCTAACCGAGCCGGATGCGCCTCAACTCGTGGTCGAGCTGTCCGCGGTCGGCCGGTCCCCATCGATCTCCCAGCGGTTGCGCCCGGCCCGCTTCGCCCGGTACAGCGCGATGTCGGCGGCGGCGAACAGGTGCTCCAGGTTCGCCGGACCCGCCGCGACGCCGATGCTCACCGTCGGCGCCTTGGTGAGCCGCCCGAGCACCAGCCGCCAGTCGTGCCGTTGCACCGCGGCGCGGATCCGCTCGGCGACGAGCGGGCCGGCGTCGCGGGATTCCTCGGAGGCGTCGACGAGCAGCACCACGAACTCGTCGCCGGCCCAGCGGCAGACGAGGTCGTCGGCGCGGCATTCGCGGCGCAGCAAGTTCGCGACTTCCTGAAGCACGACGTCGCCCGCGGTGTGCCCGGCGAGGTCGTTGACGTCCTTGAACCAGTCCACGTCCAGCAGCAACAGCCACGGCACCCGCCCGGCCGCCGCGGTGCTCTCCAGCAGCACGGGTGCGCGCCGCTCCAAGCCGAGGCGGTTGGTGAGGCCGGTCAGCGGGTCGCGCAGCGCGGCTTCGCGGGCGGCCACCGCCATGCGCTGCGCCTGCACCGCCACCCGGCGCTGCTCCAAGGCCTGCCCCAGGCCCTCCTGCAGCACGTCCACCGCCGTGCTGCTCGCGGCCACCGTTCGCCGCAGCGCGGCGGATTCGCCGACCGGGTCGGACAGCTCCTCACAGATCGCCGCCAGGTCGAGGGAGAACTGCATCATCAGCATGGTGTCGCGGATCGTTTCGGCGCCCTCCAGCGCTCGGCTGGCGAACGTGCGGGCCTCCTCCAGCCGGTTCTGCTCGCGGCGCACCACCGCCAGCACCCAGTTCGCCACCGCTGCGGTGAACCAGTCGTCGGCGCCGCGCCCCAGCGCCAGCGCCTCCAGGGCGGTCCGCTCCGCGGCGGCCGTTTCGCCGACGCCGGCCAGCGCCCGCGCGAAACCGGCCAGCGCCGATCGCTTCACCTGCCCGGGGTTGGCCAGCGCCTGCGACTCGTCGAACAGGTCGCGGGCCAGCGCGAACTGCGCCGCGCTGGTCTCGTCGGGGCGGGTCACGGCGCGGAACACCCGCGCGTTGCCCTCCCGGCTCAGGCAGTGTGCCAGCGCCGCCTGGTCGTCGGAGTCGCGGGCGATCTGCACCGACAGTGCCATCAGCTCCAGCGCCGGGCCGCGGTGGCCGATCGTCTCCAGCAGGTAGCCGAGCATGCTGATGGTGTGCGCGGCTGCCGAGCCTTCGGGGCGGTCGACGTCGAGATCGGTCCAGCCCTCGGCGATCAGCTCCAGAGCGAGCGGGATGCGCCCCAGCCGCCACGCCAGCAACGCCCGGTGCACCAGCACGGTCGGCCGGTTCCAGTGCTCGCCGACGTCGCTCGTCCCGGCTTTGATCAGCTCGTCGAACGCCGCGTTCGCCTCGGCGAATCGGCCGGAGTCCAGCAACAACCGCACGTGGCGGTCGTGAGTCGGCAGGTGGCCGATCATCAGCGGATCATCCTGCACCGCGTCCTCGCAGGAGCGAACCTAGTAGTGGAACCGCGTGCCGGAGCGGTTTTCGTGCCATCCAGGCTACCGGTTGCGACCTTGTCCGTACTTGTCGTAGTGCACGACTCGTTCCAGCGGTAGCCGCTGGCGCCAGCCGTGCCGTTCCAGGTCTGGTGTGTCGGCCAGGGCGCGCACCGGCCCTACGCACAACCATGCCGCCGGACGCACTCCCTGCGGAATGCCCAGCAGCCGGCGAAGGAATTCCTCGCGGTAGAAGCTGACCCAACCGACGCCCAGGCCCTCGGCGGTGGCGGCCAGCCACAGGTTCTGGATGGCCAGGCACACCGAGTACAGGCCGGCGTCGGCGATCGCGTGGCGGCCGAGCACCTGCGGTGCGCCGCGGTTCGGGTCGTACGTGACGGCGATGCCCAGCGACGATTCCACGATGCCCTCGACCTTGATCTTGGCGAAGGTCTCGGCGCGTTCCCCGTCGAGCTGGGCGGCGAACACGCTGCGTTCGGCCAGCACGTGCTCGCGGAAGGCGCGGCGGGTGGCGTCGTCGCGGACCAGGACGAAGTCCCACGGCTGGGACAGGCCGACGCTGGGCGCGCTGTGTGCGGCGGTCAGCACGCGACGCAGCACCGGGTCGGGCAGCTCGCCGCCGGTGAACTCCCCTCGCACGTCGCGGCGGCGGTTGATCACGTCGTAGAGGTCGGCGGCGGGGGCGGTGTCGGTCAACTTGGAGGCTCGTCCGGCGATCGTCATCGCCGACCATCCTGCCGCTCCGCCGAGGGCCGCGAGGCGAGGGGCACCGGACGGCAGGTTTTGCCTGCTCAGGTGTCGTGAGTGTTTTGGGCTGCTATGGCGGCCCAAAACACTCACGAGCATCTACCTGGGCAAATGGTTCATTTGCGACCGTTCGCGGGGTAGGGGAGCAGGGCCATTTCGCGGGCGTTCTTGATCGCCTTCGCCACCTCGCGCTGCTCCTGCACCGTCAGGCCGGTGACGCGACGGGAGCGGATCTTGCCCCGGTCGGAGATGAACTTCCGCAGCAGCGCGGTGTCCTTCCAGTCCACCTGGACGATGCCTTCACGCTGGAGGAGGTTCGGCTTGCGGCGCACGCCGCGCCGGTCGTTGTGCGCCACGGCTCACCAACTCGACTTCGTCACGCCGGGCAGCTCGCCGGAGTGCGCCAGCTCGCGCAGCCGCACCCGGGAGACGCCGAACTTGCGGAAGTAGCCGCGCGGACGCCCGTCGACGGCATCCCGGTTGCGCAGGCGAACCGGGCTCGCGTCGCGCGGCTGGCGCTGCAGCTCGCGCTGAGCGGCAACGCGCTCCTCGGAGCTGCTGCCGGGAGCGACGATGATCTTCTTCAGCTCGGCCCGCCGCTGCGCGTATCGGGCGACGATCTCGCGGCGCTGCTCGTTGCGCGCGATCTTGGACTTCTTGGCCACTCGGCCGTTCCTTTCGGTATTCGGCGCTCGTGAGTGTTGGTTCCGGTAAGAACCGGAACCAACACTCACGAGCAGGGTTCAGGGACTGGAAGATCAGTGGTGAGCGCGCTCGACCATGACTCCCGCAAAGCAAGCGGCGCAGCCGCTTCCGTTGTCCGCGAGCGCAACCGCAGCCGCGACGCTCGAAGTTGTGCTCGGAGTGCTGTCGCAAGCGGCGAAACCGCTTAGCCCACCTTTGCAACTTGCACCGCCGCGGGTTCTCAGACTGTGCCCGCCCTAAGTGGGCTCTCGGCGAGGACAGCCCCGACGCGACGTATTGGGCATACGTGTGTCGGGGATCCCGCAGTTCCGCTACCCGCACCGCCGCGCAAGACATGCCTGGAAACCCGAACTCAGCGTTCTTCGCGGAATTCGACGTGTTTGCGGGCTACTGGGTCGTACTTGCGCAGGACCAGGCGATCCGGGTTGTTTCGGCGGTTCTTGGTGGTCACGTAGGTGAAGCCGGTGCCTGCGGTGGATCGCAGCTTGACCACCGGACGGACGTCGGTGCTCTTGGCCATCAGACGCGTTCCCCTCGCGCTCGCATCTCGGCCACCACGGCCTCGATGCCCTGCTTCTCGATCGTCTTCATGCCCTTCGTCGACACCCGCAGCCGGATCCAGCGGCCTTCGGACGGCAGCCAGTAGCGCTTCCGCTGCACGTTGGGCAGCCAGCGGCGGCGGGTGCGGTGGTTGGAGTGGGAGACCTGGTTGCCGTAGCCGGGTTTCTTCCCGGTCACCTGGCAGCGGATGGACATGACCTTCCTCTCGATAATGACATCCATTTTCATTTCGTCGCCGACGAGGGTAGCGTGTGTCCACGTCAGATGAAAACCGTTGTCGATTGAGGTGGGGATGGGAACCGAGTCGTCCGCGAACCGGCGGATTCCGCTGATCATGGTGGCCGGGATCCGCGCGGAGCAGGTCGCGGCGGCAGCCGAAGCGGCGTGGCGGGAAGACCCGGCGGGCACCGCGCTCGTGCACCACGACCTGCGCGAAGTCGCCCAGGGCGTGGTTCGGCGCCTGGTCCGGCACGGCGACGCCGAGAGCATCGAGGTGCTGGAGCTGGCGCACGGTTGCGTGTCCTGCACGCTGCGCCTGGACATGCTGCCGCTGCTGCGCAGGCTGTCCGCCGCGCCCGATGTGACGCGGATCGTCGTGCAGCTCGACCCGGCGCTGGAACCCGAAACGATCTGCTGGGCGTTGCAGAACGTCCTGGTGGACGACCGTCCGCTGGTCGACGACGTCGACGTCCATGCCGTGGTCACCACCGTCGACCTGGCCACCTGGTTGTCCGACGCGACCGGCGAGGAGGAGCTCGTCGAGCGCGGCCTCGGCGGCAGCGCGGACGACGAACGCACCGTTGCCCAGGTCGCGGTGGGACAGGTCGAGTTCGCCGACGCCATCGTGCTCGCCGGCCGCGCCGGCGACCGGTGGAACCAGGCGCGCACCGAGGCGGTGATCTCCCGGCTCACGCCCAACGCGCCTGGTGCGCACCTGGACGACCTGGAGGTTTCCGCGCTGCTGGCCGAGGTGCCCGCCAACGCGCGGCGCGGTGTGGTCGACGGGCCGCAGGGCCGGTTGCTGCGCGGGCAGCCGTCGCTGGACGCCGACGCGGGAGTGTCGGTGGTGCTGTTCGAGGAGCGTCGGCCGTTCCACCCGGAGCGGCTGCACGAGGCGATCGACGTGCTGCTGGACGGCGTGGTGCGCACCCGCGGCCGGGTCTGGGTGGCCAGCCAGCCGGACGTCGCGCTGTGGCTGGAGTCCGCGGGCGGTGGGCTCGGCGTCGCGCACGCCGGGCCGTGGCTGGCCGCGCTGGAGCCCGGCGACTGGGCGGACGTCTCGGCGGAGCGCCAGGTCAGGGCCTCGCTGACCTGGGACGACTACTACGGCGACCGGATGCAGGAGCTGGTCGTGATCGCCCACGAGGCCGATCCGCAGGACATCGTCCACGCCCTGCGCCGCGCGCTGCTCACCGACGACGAGCTCGCCGCGGGCGAGCGGGCGTGGGCGAACTACGACGACCCGTTCGGCGAATGGCACACCGATCCGTGCGGGGACGACCCGGCGGAGACCACCGCGGACGCCACCGGCGAGACGGGCAAGGCGTAGCGGGCTGCCAGGACGCAACGCCGGGAGCGGCGTTTTCGCACGAAAACGCCTCATTTCGCGCGTGGCCGTCAGCGGCTTCGCGCGGCAGAGGATCAGACCTTGGAGGAGAACTCATGAAGCCCGGAATCCATCCCGAATACCGGCCGGTCGTGTTCCAGGACCGCACCACCGGCGACCGTTTCCTGACCCGCTCCACCGCCACGTCCGACGTGCGGACGGAATGGGCGGACGGCAACTCCTACCCGCTGATCGTGATCGACGTGACCGCCTACTCGCACCCGTTCTGGACCGGCAACCAGCGGGTGCTCGACACCCAGGGCCGGGTCGAGAAGTTCCGCCGCCGCTACGGCGACCGGATTCGCTGATCAGCACCCGTGTGCGTTTTGTGTCGCTATGGCAGCACAAAACACGCACGGCCCGTGCACAGCGGAAACGCGAGAACCACGAAAGGACTTCCCAATCGTGATGTCAAGCCGCAGCAGTGGCGGGAGGTGAAACTTGATAGCGCTGGCCGTCGCGGATCATCGCCCACAGGACGTTGAGGCGTCGGCGGGCGAGCGCGAGCAGGGCTTGTTTGTGGCCCTTCCCTTCGC
>NZ_JBFAKG010000017.1:89665-140661 GCF_040655595.1 Saccharopolyspora sp. NPDC050389 | reverse complement strand
ATCCACCGGCTCCGACATGCCAGCCATACCCAGAGCCCCCGGGCCCTCCGATCCTACGAATGACCAGATCAGACCCACGCCTTGAAAGGTAGGACTGACCATGCCCGCGCTTCGCGAAGAAGACAACGTCTTCATCCTCGACCTCGGCGACGACGAGAACCGGTTCTCCCCGGAGTGGCTCAAGACGGTGCACTCGCTGCTGGACACCGTCGTCGACGCCCCGTCCCATGGTGCTCTCGTGACCACCGGACAGGGCAAGTTCTACTCCAACGGGCTCGACCTGGACTGGCTGCTGAACAACTACGACCAGCTCGACTCCTACCGCACGGAGATCCACGAGCTGCTGGCCCGCGTGCTGACCCTGCCGGTCCCCACCGTCGCGGCGATCAACGGGCACGCCTTCGGCGCCGGGGCGATGCTGGCCCTGGCGCACGACTTCCGGGTCATGCGGGCCGATCGCGGCTACTTCTGCTTCCCCGAGGCCGACATCAACATCCCGTTCACGCCCGGGATGGCCGCGCTCATCCAGGGCAAGATCACCCCGGCGGCGGCGATCGCGTCGATGACGACCGGGTGGCGCTTCGGCGGAGACCAGGCCCGCGAGCTCGGCCTGGTCGACGCGACCGCACCCGAGGCCGATGTCGTCCGCAGCGCGACGGAGATCGTCCGCCCGCTGGCGGGCAAGGACCGCGATACCTTGAGCGCCATCAAGTCCACCATGTTCGCGACCGCGATCACCGCACTGCGCGCGCCCGCGTAGCAGCGGGAACAACCAGAGGAGACCATGACCGGCTCCGGAATCGACGTCGTCTTCGTCAACGGGACCGTCGGCGCGGGCAAGTCCACCCTCGCCGAGGCGATCGGCGAACTGGAGGTGCAGGCGGGCCGGCCCCACGCGCTGATCGACCTCGACCACATCCGCAACTGCTGGCCGAGTCCCGCCGACGACCCGTTCAACCACACGCTCGAACTGCGGAACCTGCGGGACCTGACCGCCAACTACCGGCGGGCCGGCGCGCAGCACCTGATCGTCGCGGGAGTGATCGAGGAGCGCTCGGCCATCACCCGCTACCAGGCGGCGTTGGGGTCGACGGCGATCCTGCTGGTCCGGCTCGTCGTCGACCCGGCCGTCGCCCGCGACCGACTCCGGCGGCGGCACGCCGACGACGAGCCCGGCCTGCGCTGGCACCTGGATCGCACGACCGAGCTCGCCGGGATCATCGACGCGGCCGGGCTCGACGACCTCGTCGTCGACTCCTCGCATGAGCCGCCTGCGGTCCTCGCCGAGAAGGTCCGGACCGCCGCAGGCTGGTAACTCTGTGGTGGCTAAAGGGATTCGCCGTCGGGTGCCGCCGTCTCCAGCAGCTGGCCGTCGGCGAGCCGGAGCCAGCGGTCCACGCCGATCTTCGCGAGGAACCGCTCGTCGTGGCTCACCACCACGAACGCGCCCTCGTACGCGGTGAGCGCGCTTTCCAGCTGCCCGATGCTCAGCAGGTCGAGGTTGTTGGTCGGCTCGTCGAGCAGCAGCAGCTGTGGCGCCGGCTCGGCGAACAGGACGCAGGCCAGCGTGGCGCGCAGGCGTTCGCCGCCGGAGAGGACCCCGACCGGCAGGTGGATGCGGGAGCCCCGGAACAGGAAGCGGGCGAGCAGGTGCATCCGCTGCGCCTCAGGCATTCCCGGCGCGAACGCCGCCAGGTTCTCCAGCACCGTGCGGTCGAGATCCAGCAGGTCCAGCCGCTGGGACAGGTAGGCGACCCGGCCGTCGGCACGCTTCGCGCTCCCACCGGCGGGCTCCAGATCGCCGTTGATGACGCGCAGCAGGCTGGACTTGCCGGCGCCGTTCGGCCCGGTCAGCGCGATCCGCTCGGGCCCGCGGATCGCGAGGTCGACGCCGTCGCCGGCGAACAGGGCCCGCTCGCCGCGGTGCACCTGCAGCCGCTCGCCGAGGAAGACCGTGCGCCCCGCCGGCAGGTTGGTTCCGGGCAGTTCCAGCGCGATCCGCTGCTCGTCGCGCAGGGATCGCTCGGCCTCGTCGAGGCGCGCCTTGGCATCGCCGAGCCGCGCGGCATGCGTGTCGTTCGCCTTGCCTGCCGACTCCTGAGCGCGCCGCTTCAACCCGCCGGCGACGATCTTCGGCAGCCCGGCGCTCTCGATGTTCCGGGCGGCGTTGCTGGCCCGGCGCTGCGCTCGCTCGCGGGCCTGCTGCATCTCCCGCTTCTCGCGCTTCACCTCCTGCTCGGCGCTGCGGATGTTCTTCTCCGCGACCTCCCGCTCGGCGCGCACCGCCTCCTCGTACGACGTGAAGTTCCCGCCGTGGAACCGGATCTCGCCCCGTTCGAGTTCGGCGATGCGGTCCATCCGGTCGAGCAGCGCCCGGTCGTGGCTGACCAGCAGCAGGCAGCCGTTCCAGTCGTCTAGCACGTCGTAGAGCTTGCGGCGCGCGTCGCGGTCGAGGTTGTTGGTCGGTTCGTCGAGCAGCAGCACGTCGGGCCGCTTCAGCAGCTGCGCGGCGAGGCCGAGGGAGATGACCTGCCCGCCGCTGAGCGTGTGCAGGCGCCGGGTGAGGGAGACGTCCCCGAGGCCGAGCCGGTCCAGCTGGGCGCGGGTGCGCTCCTCGATGTCCCAGTCGTTGCCGATCGTGGTGAAGTGCTGCTCGTCGGCGTCCCCGGATTCGATCGCGGCCAGCGCCCGGAGCACCGGAGCGATCCCGAGGACCTCGGCCACAGTCGGATCGCCGAGCAGCGGCAGGCTCTGCGGGAGGTAACCGAGCACTCCTTCGGCGGACACGCTTCCGCCGGTGGGCCGGTACTCGCCGGCGATCAGCTTGAGCAGCGTGCTCTTCCCGGCGCCGTTCGGCGCGACGAGACCCGTGCGCCCGCCGCCGATGGTGCACGACAGGTCCTGGAAAACCGGGGTGTCGTCGGGCCAGGAGAAGGACAGGTTGGAGCAGATGATGAATGCATCGGACATGCGAGAACCCTCGTGGAGATGCGGGCGCGCCTAGGACGCCCGGGGCGACGAACGGGACGACGAAATCGCCACACGGCAGCAGCGCTCTCGCGCGCCTACCGGCGGCATCACGTCCGGGTATCACCCGGAGATGTCGTCGTCACCAGCCACGTCTGGTCTCCCTTGCTCCGATCGGCCTCACCGTAGCAAACGGCTTCCGGCTCGCTCGAATGGTTTTCCGGCGAGCCGTGGCCTCGGAGTTTTCGCGCGACGGACGTGCGCAGTTCGGGTGGCGCGCTCAGTGTCGGGTGCCGTGCGAGATCTGCTGGCCGCAGGAACGCCGGTCGTCGACAAGCAGCCCGGCCTCAGCCGTGCTCGGACAGCCACTCGACCGTGAACTCGTGCTCGGCCTCGAGCAGGCCGCGCACCTCCCTGGCGAAGAGGTCCTCCAGCTTTCCGCCGAGCAGCGGGATGGCCACCTTCACATCGCCCTCGACGACGAACTCGCAGCCCGCACCCGCCGGCAGGTCGCGCAACCGCTGCACCGCCGTGATCGAACGCGGCATCACCAGGGCACCTGCCGTCACCTCGCCAGCGAAGCCGCCGTCGGCTTCGCGAGACCACTCCTCGGCGCGGTCGATCGCAAGATCGCCACCGACGACAGTGCGGGCCACCGAGGGAATCACTTCGGCGCGCACGCCCTGCCGGATCCGGAACCACACACCGTTCTCGGTCGCCTCGTGTTCGAGCAGCTCGTTGTCGCCGCCGAGCACGCGCAGCCGCTCACGGAGGTAGCCGGGGTCGATCAGCACTGCGAACACCAGGGCGGCGGGCCACTCGTAGGTGCTCCGGAACTCGATGTGGCGCGTCATGCAGAGGAGGTTACTTCCGATTTCGCGTCGCCGCGGTTATGCGCCGGCATCGCGCAAGCGACCGGCACGTGTCGCCTCCGGGTCATGGCGCGCGAATGTCCTCATAGGACGCTGACGATGACACGTGGTCGTCGCCGATCGGCGGGGCACGACTGTCCAACGTGATCAGATGGCGGGTGGTTCTTCATTTAATTCGGTGGCATGGCGGGAGAAAAACCGCGATCATTGCCGGGTCAAGGTGACCGAGAGTCAGGAAGAACGATGTACGCGGCAGTTGAAGGCGCAAGGGTTCCGATCCGGATGTGGGCAGACCCGCAGTCCGTGGAAGACGCTGCCATGCGCCAGTTGCACAACGTCGCCAACCTGCCGTGGGTGCACGGCCTCGCCGTGATGCCGGACGTGCACTACGGCAAGGGCGCCACCGTCGGCAGCGTGATCGCCATGCGCAACGCCGTGTCCCCTGCCGCGGTCGGCGTCGACATCGGCTGCGGGATGAGCGCCGTGCGGACGTCCCTGACGGCCGACGACCTGCCGGACGACCTCGGCGTCCTGCGGCGGCGGATCGAATCGGACGTGCCGGTCGGCTTCGCCATGCACCGCACGCCGGTGAACCCGGCGCGCGTGCCAGGCGTCGGCGGCTGGCGGGAGTTCTGGTCCGTCTTCGCGGAGCTGCACCCGGGCGTGCAGAGCCTCGAAGACCGGGCGCGGGCGCAGATCGGCAGCCTCGGCGGCGGCAACCACTTCATCGAGGTCTGCCTCGAGCAGGGCGGCCCGGACGCCGGCCGGGTGTGGCTGATGCTGCACTCCGGTTCCCGCGGCATCGGCAACGAGCTGGCGAAGCGGCACATCGACATCGCCCGGCGCCTCCCGCACAACGCCGACCTGCCGGACTCCGACCTCGCGGTGTTCGTCGCGGGCACCCCGGAAATGCAGGCGTACCGCCGGGACCTGTTCTGGGCGCAGGACTACGCGGCGCGCAACCGGGCCACGATGCTGGCGCTGGTGCAGCTCGCGGTGGCGGATACGGTGCCGGGCACCAGGTTCGACACGCCGATCTCCTGCCACCACAACTACGTGGCGGAGGAGAGCTACGACGGCGTCGAGCTGCTGGTCACGCGCAAGGGCGCGATCCGGGCGGGCACGGGTGATCTCGGCATCATCCCTGGCAGCATGGGCACCGGGTCCTACATCGTGCGCGGCCTCGGCAACGAGCGGTCGTTCCAGTCGGCCTCGCACGGCGCCGGCCGGCGCATGTCGCGGACCAAGGCCCGGAAGACCTTCACCGCCGCGGACCTGGAGGCGCAGACCGCGGGAGTGGAATGCCGCAAGGACGCCGGCGTGGTGGACGAGATCCCGGCCGCCTACAAGGACATCGAGTCGGTGGTCGCCGCGCAGACCGATCTGGTGGAGGTGGTCACCCATCTGAAGCAGGTCGTGTGCGTCAAGGGGTGAACGACCGAGTGCTTCGGCGGAGCCGCCGAAGCACCCAGGCTCCCCGAAACCGCTGGTGAGACTGGCGGCGACGCGGGTGCCGCCGAGTGGCCCGGGCGGCGGGCGGCTGGTCTGATCGCGTGATGGACGTGGCTGCGGATCCGGGCGTTGCGGCTCGGCGGGACTGGCGTTCGGTGCTCTGCTGGGCGTTTTGGGGCTGGGGTTCGGCGGCGTTCAACGCCGTGATCCTCACGTTCGTGTTCACCGTATACCTGACCGGCTCGGTGGCCGACGATCCGCGAAGCGGCTCCGCTGCGCTCGGTGTCACGCTCACCATCGCCGGAGCGTGCATCGCGCTGGTGGCGCCGGTGACCGGCCTGCGAAGCGACGCCGGCGGGCACCGCAAGCGGTGGCTGGCGGTGCACACCGCGCTCGTGGTGGCCTGCACCGCGGCGTTGTTCGTCGTCCACGACGACTCGGCGTACCTGCTGCTCGGTCTGGTCCTGGTCGCCGCGGGCAGCGTGTTCGTGGAGTTCGCGGGCGTGAACTACAACGCGATGCTGCTCCAGGTCTCGACGCCGGCGACGATCGGCCGCGTTTCCGGTTTCGGCTGGGCGATGGGCTATTTCGGCGGGCTGGTCGCGTTGGCGATCGTGCTGTTCGGTTTCGTCCAGCCCGATGTCGGCTTGTTCGGCGTCACCTCGCAGGACGGGCTGAACATCCGTGCCGTGGCGCTGTTCGCGGCCGCGTGGTTCGCGCTGTTCGCGCTGCCGGTGCTCCTTCTCGTCCCGGAGACTCCCTCCCCCGCGAACCAGGTGCGGCGGTCCTTCCTGGGCAGTTACCGGGTGCTCGGCAGGCGGCTCGCGCGGATGTGGCGCAGCGACCGGCAGACGCTGGGGTTCCTGGTGGCCAGCGCGCTCTACCGAGACGGCCTGGCCGCGATCTTCACCTTCGGCGGCGTGATCGCGGCAGGAACGTTCGGTTTCAGCCCTGGCGAGGTGGTGGTCTTCGCCATCGCGGCGAACCTCCTCGCCGGGGCCAGCGCCTTCCTGGGCGGCCGCGCGGACGACAGGTTCGGCCCGAAACCGGTCATCGTCACGGCGCTGTCCGGGCTGGTCGTGGTGGGATCGGCGCTGGTGGTGCTGCCCGGCAAGCCCGCGTTCTGGGTGTGCGGGCTGCTGCTGGCGGCCTTCCTGGGGCCGACCGAATCGGCCAGCCGAACGTTCCTCGCCCGCATCGCCACCCCCGGCCGCGAGGGCGAAACGTTCGGCCTCTACGCCACCACCGGACGAGCCGTGAGCTTCCTCGGGCCACTGGCGTTCAGCGGCTTCATCGCGGTGTTCGGCACGCAACGCGCGGGCATGGCCGGGATCGTCCTCATCCTGGTGCTCGGGCTCCTGGCCATGCTGCCGGTCCGAGCACCCGAACCCACCGCCATCGACCGACTCTGACGCCGGTACCGCTCACGGTCGGCCCTCGGCCAGGAAATCGGCGGTGAGCCGGTGGAATTCGGCGGGCTGGTCCAGGGGCAGCAGGTGCCCGGCACCGGAAATGACCGCCAACCGCCCGCCGGGCGCCGCCGCGGCCGCCTGCCGCACTTCCCGGTCTCCGACGAGCTGATCATCCGCTCCGCGCAACCACAAGCTCGGCACTTCCAGCCGGCCCAGCTCCGGCAGGAAGTCCAGCCGCATGCCGAAGGGCCCGTAGGCGAGGATCTGCCAGTCGTCCAGCGCCTTTTCGCGATGCCGCGACTTGGCCTGCGCCTCGGCGCGGGCGAGTTCGACGATCCGGTCGAAATCGTCCGCGGCCGCACCGGCGGCGAGACCGCGCACCATCGACCGGCGGATCGCGGTGGCGGAGTTGGCCAGGTAGCGGCTCGACGCGCGCAGCAGGCCGGGCGCTCGCAGCGCCAGCCAGGTGCCGAGTTGCATCGGCCGGCGCGCGCCGATCCCGCCGGGTGCCGAGAAGACCGCGCGCGAAACGCGTTCCGGGTGGTGCAGGCTGTAGCCGATCGCGATGCCGCCGCCCATGGAGTGGCCGACGAGGGAGATCCGTTCGACTTCCAGGTGGTCGAGGAGCTGTTCCACGAGGAGTTCGCACAACTCCTGGTCGACGGTCCGCTGCCACGGCCGGCTACCGCCGTGCTTCGGCAGATCGATCGCGTAGACGCGGTGCGTGCGGGCCAGCGCCGGCAGGACGCGGTGCCAGAGCAGCTCAACGGTGTCGAGCATCGCACCGTGCAGCAGCAGAACCGGTTCGCGTTCCTTGTCGCCCGCGGTGTACAGCCGCACCGGGCCGCCGGCGAGTTCGAGATCGGTGACGGTGGCGAACCCGGTCATGGCTGCTCCTCCTGATCGGTGCCGAGCTGCTCGGCCAGGCGACCGAGGAGCAGCAAGTGGGCGTCGGTCGCGGCGGGATCTCCTGTCGCCGCCGCGGATTCCGGCGGGCGTTCCAGGCCCCGCTCGATGAAGGTGATCACCACGTCCACCGCCGCCGCGAGCTGATCCCGGGTCAGCGGCCCGAGCATGGAGTTCGCCGACAGCAAGCCGATGGTGAACGACGAGAGCGCGAGGGAAACCGCCTCAGGCCGGGCGTCGGTCGCCAATGATCCTGCCTCGTGGAGGGCTTCGACGTAGTCGGTGATCCAGGCGAAGCGCTGCCGGTACCGATCGCCGCCGACAGCATGCGCGTGTGAGCCGAGAACTGCCTCGTCGTCCAGGAGCGCAGCGGTCATCAGCGCGTCGTCGAGCAACGCCTCCAGCCCGAACCGGTAGACGGCACTCAGACCGACCGGCGTCAGTGCCGCGACGACACGTTGGCGCACCTGATCGACCAGACGACTCGTGCACCGGGTGAGCAGGGCGTCCATCAGCTCGTGCTTGCCCTCGAACTCGCGGTAGATCGCACCCTTGCCGATCCCCGCTCGGCGAGCGATCCGCTCGACGCTCACGCTGTCGAAACCGTCGCACAGCACCAGATCCTCGGCGGCGTCGAGGATCGCGCCCACCCGGTTGGGGATCAGCGGTCGCGGCACGGAACCACATCCATCTCGTAGTGACCGGAAGCCATCTTGCGGTCACTATAGCTCGGCCCACGGCGCCGTAAATGGCTTGCCGCCCGGCCCGCGAACGCGAAAGGGTTGCCGTGTGGCTATCCGCTTCCCGCTGATGAGCGCTCGCCTGCAGGTTCGCCCGTTCCAGGCCGAAGATCACGCCGCGATCCACGCGGTCTACGGCGATCCCGAGGTGATGCGCTACGTCGCGTACGGGAACGCGGTCTCGGCGACGGAGAGCGCGACGATGGTGAACGACTACATCCAGCACCAACGCTCGCACGGCTACGCGTTCTGGGCCGTGATCGAGCGCTCGACGGGCCGCCTCATCGGCGACGCCGGATTCGAGGCGCACGGGACCGGCGCGGAGTTCGGCTACACGCTGGCACGCGAGCGGTGGGGACACGGCCTCGCCACCGAGGTCGGACACCTCTGCCTCAACGCGGCGTTCGACCAGCTCCGCCTGCCGGAACTGACAGCGGTCGTCGACCCGCGAAACCCCGCGTCGGCGCGCGTGCTCGACAAGCTCGGATTCAGTTTCCACGGCGAATGCGTCGAATACGGCCGGCCGCACCACCGCTACCTGATCACCGCCGATACCTGGCGGTGATCAGCCGCCCCGCGCGGCATCTTTCCGGCCTTTCTCGGCGATCCCAGAGAACATCCCCGCACGAATTGATCGCGAATTGATCGAAAATTGATCGCAATTACCAACGTCGACGCGATCATTTCTGATCAGCGCCTCGATCATTTTCTCAAAATCATTTTTTCGGCCGTCTCGAATAATTGATCTCCAAAGCGGACAGATCATAATTGCGGCCGATCTAGCTAAATGGACGATCGCCGCCTCGCAACATAATCCGATGGTGACGATCTGTGACGACATCCCCTGGTTTCGCGGCGTCGATCGACGACCAACGGGGTGATCGGAGCCCTTCATCGGTGTCGATCTCACCTTGCGTGAAGAATATTCCCAATTGGACATATCAACAGAACCCCGATCGTATGATCATGCATCGCTGCCGCTGCCAACCCGAATGACCGTGCTTACCGTTACGAATAGTCGCCTTCAGATCTAGCGAGGCGATCGGGGAAAAGATCTCGGATGCGGGATTCTCGCTCGAATGATCAAAGGGAGGCTCGAGTGTCCTCAACGCTTGTTCGCCTTGGCGGGATCGCCGCCTTTGTGTTGGGTACTTCGATCGGCCTGACTCCTGTGGGGAACGCCGAAGGCAATATGGCGGCGCCACCACTGGTGTCCACGGTCGACGACCAGTGCGAAAACTCGGAAGACTGCCTGCAGCCGCCGGAGTGCAAGCCCGAAGACTGCATGAAGCCGCCGCCGTGCTTCGAGAACTGCCCGCCGGAGGAGGTCAAGCCACCGGTCGAGCAGCCGGCCCTGCCGCCTGCACCGCCTCCGGCACCGCCGGCACCGCCGGCCCCGGGCCAACCGCCTGCGCAGCAGCCGGCCCAGCAACCGGCTCAGCAGTCGCCGGAGGCTAGGCCGACCTCGGTCAAGCCGAAGCCGACGGCCAAGCCCGCCGTTCCGGCCAAGCCGCAGCAGCGGCCGCAGGTCGAGCAGAGGCCGGTGGGCGCCGTGCCGGCGGGCGGCGGTGCCACGGCACACGACGAGTCCGGCGTCTCCGGCTCGCTGCTGGCAGCCAGCGGTGCGGCGGCCGTCGCCCTGGCGGCGGGTGGCGTCTACGCGCACCGGCGCCGGCACGCCGAATCCCGGCGCTGATCGGAATCGGAATGGTGGTGCGCGCTTTCGGGGAGCGCGCACCACCATTCCCCGCGAAGGCCCGCGAACGGCGCGCACGTCGCGGGCACCGGAAACGGCGGGGGTGGGAGCATGAGGGCCGCATTGCTGGCCGCGTGGTGCATCTTGCTGGTGTCCGTGATGGGCCCGGCGGTTTTCGGCCCGGCGGACGCGGATTCCGCGCCGCCCCCGGTCGTGGCCGCGAGACCGGTCCCGCCGGGACCGGTGACGTCGGCCCCGGGCGATCCCCATCCGGCCGGGATCGCCATCCCGTCCATCCGGGTTGCGTCGACGCTCGTTCCGCTGGGGCTGAACGCGGACGGCACGGTTCAGGTTCCCCCGATCGAGAAGCCCGGGCAGGCCGGCTGGTACGAAGGCGGGCCGGGCGCGGGCGAGGTCGGCCCCTTCGTCGTGCTGGGCCACGTCGACTCCTACACCGAAGCCGGCGTGTTCTACCGGCTGCGCGACCTCCGCCCCGGTGACCAGATCCACGTCGATCGCCGAGACGGGTCGCGGGTCACCTACGTGGTCGACCGCGTCGAACGGTTCGCCAAGAACCGGTTCCCGACCGACGTCGTGTACGGCGACGTGGCCCGCCCCGAGATCCGGTTGATCACCTGCGGCGGGGACTTCGACGAGACGCACCGCAGCTACGAGGACAACCTGATCGTGTTCGGCCACCTCGTCTGATCCGGAAGCCGATCACCAGGTCACCGGCATCCGCTCCGGGCCCGCATCCATCAGGACCGCCCGCCACGGCAGTTCTTCGGCCGGAGTGGCCGGCCGAAGGGTGGGAAAGCGCGCGGTGAAGACGGCCTGGAGTTCGCTGCGCGCCAGTGCCGCCCAGTGCCGCGCCGAGGCAGTGGTGCGGCCCGCGCCCGAAGCTCAGGTGCGGATTGGGATGCCGGGTGATGCCGAACCGGTCCGGCTCGGGGAAGCGGCCGGGATCGCGGTTGGCCGCTTCCAGCGAGACCAGCACCTGCTCGCCCACCGCGATGTCCACACCGCGGAGTCGAACATCCGCGTGCGCGATCCGTGGCATCGCCTCGGCGTTTCGGCCGGTCTGTGTCACAAGACTTCCTCGACGGCCGGCGCCACCAGTTCCGGATCGCGGCCCAGCGCGGCGTATTGACCGTTTGGTGAGCAGCAATGTGGTGCCGATGGCGATCGCGTTGGCGGTGGTGGCGTATCCGGCGATCAGCAACGCGATGGCCATGGTCGCCAGCTCCGGCTCACTGAACCGGTCGCCGTCGTCCGCGCGGGCCGCGATAAGCGCGCTGAGCAGATCCGCGCCCGGGTCGGCCCGCTTCGCTGCGGCCAAGCCCAGCACGTGTTCCTGGAGTTTCGCCCGCGCTTCGGCGCCATCCGGCGTCATCGGGTTCAGGGCGACCATCGCGTCCACGCGATCGCGGAGCGGGATCCGGTCGGCTTCGGCGATTCCGAGCATTTCGCCGATCACGGTGATCGGCAGCGGGACCGCCAGCGCCTCGACGAGGTCGATCGGCCCGGTGCTCGACGAGATCTCTCCAGCAACGACGCGACGATTTCGCCGACCCCGGCTCGCAGCGCCGCCACGTAGCGGGCGGTGAACGCCTTCGGCACCAGGCCCCGGAGGCGCCCGTGCCCACGGCGGGTCCTGGAACAGCGAATCGTTCGCACCGGCTCGGCCGGTGGTTCGAGCCCGAACCGCGGATCGCCGAGCACAGTGCGCACGTCGTCGTAGCGGGTGACCGGCCAGGCCGGCCCGATTCCAGGCACATCCACCCTGGCGACCGGTGACCTCTCCCGGAACTCCGCGTACTCGACGGACATCCCGAACGCGTTAGGACGGGCGAACGAGTACTGCTTCGCCGGCATGCGCGGCCTCCCCTCGTGTCGCCGTGCCGAGCCCCTAGGCGCACGGCCGTATCGTGAACGAGGTTCACAATATGAGCAGCGAACTACCTTCGGACCCGCTCGCGGTGCTGGGCAAGCTATGGGATGTGGCGCTGCTGCTAACCGACGACGTCGAACACGGCCTCGCCGAGCGCGGCCTCAGCCGGGCGCGCGAACCTGCTCTGGCAGCTCTACCAGCGCGGATCGTCGACGCAGCGGGACATCAGCCGCGCACTCGGGGTGACTCCGCGCAACGTCACCGCACTGCTCGACGCGTTTGAGAACGGCGGCTACGTCACGCGCGGACCGCACCCCGACAGATCGGCGGGCGACGCTGGTCGACCTCACCGATGAAGGACGCACCGCGGTGGCGGCGATGCACGTCCAGGCCGATCGGGCCGCCGCCGACCTGTTCGACGACGTTCCGGCGGCCGAGCTCGCGACCCTCCTCCGCCTGCTCGACCACATCGGGATCCAGCTCCGCGCCCGAGCGAACACGACCGGCCCGAAGGGAACTGCGGCTGAGTACTGATGGCCCCTGTGCCAGCCGCTCGCTCCGGGGCCATGCTTGGTTCCAGGCGGGATGAGGGGGTGCTCCATCGTGCCGTTCGAGAATCGCAGGGACGCCGGTCGCCGACTGGCCCGGCAGTTGCTGCACTTCCGCGAGGTGGATGCCGTCGTGCTGGGATTGCCGCGCGGCGGCGTTCCGGTGGCCTTCGAGGTGGCCACGGCGCTGCACGCGCCACTGGACGTGATCGTGGTTCGCAAGCTCGGGGTTCCCACCCATCCCGAGCTCGGCATGGGCGTCATCGGCGAAGGCGACGTGCGCATCATCAACGACGAGGTGCTGTGGAAGACCGGAGTCAGCGCGAAGGAACTCGACGAGGTGGAGCGCCGCGAGCGGATCGAACTCGACCGGCGCGCACGACTGTTCCGCGTCGACCGCCGGCGCGTGGACGTGACCGGCCGGACGGCCATCGTGGTCGACGACGGGATCGCCACCGGCTCAACCGCGCACGCCGCCTGCCGCGTGGCCCGCGAGCAGGGCGCGGCCCACGTGGTGCTGGCCGTGCCGGTGGCTCCGCCGCAGGCACTGGAACGACTGGAGGAGGTGACCGACGAGCAGGTCTGCCTGGAGACGCCGGGCTGGTTCATGGCGATCGGGCAGTGGTACCGGGACTTCGCACAGACTTCCGACGCCGAGGTCATCGAGCTGCTCCACCACACCGGCCGACCACGCGCCACGAGGACCGCCGATGACAGGTGAACACAGCGCATGCTCGCGACGCGAATTCCTCGTCCTGGCCGCCGCCATCGCGGTGCCGCTGCCCGGATGCACGCACCAGGAGCCGGGAGGAGTGCCGCCGTGGATGCTGACCCCGGACACGAAGATGGACCCGGACCTGGAGCGCGACGTGCGGATCATCCACGAGCTCCTGGTCCACCACCAGGAGATCGCGCGGACGGTGGACCACTTCTCCTACGGGGTCCGGACGACCACCACCAGCGCCGACCGGGATGTTGCCGCGAACCTCCGCACCCACGTCGAGCGGATGAGGTGGCGCCTGGCGCGTGGCGACGCGATCCGCCAGCTCGACCCGCTGTTCGCGGAGCTCTTCGAGCACCACGCTCAGATCGATCTGCAGGTCGAGCCCCTCCCCGACGGCGTGCGAATCATGGAGACGTCGTCGGATCCTCGGGTGGCGATGCTCCTCCGGCAGCACGCGGTGGCCGCTGTGTCGGAATTCGTCGCCACCGGAATGGATCGCGCCCTGCGCCCCACTCCCCTGCCACCCGGCTACCCCGGCTAGCGAAGGAGCGGTCCAGCAGTGCGAGTTCTCCTATTGTTGTTGCAAGACAGGGGAATCGTCCGCCAGGCACTCCGTCAGGAACCTCTTCAGCCCCGACCAGGATCGTTCGGCCGAGCGCTCGTCGTACTGGATTCCGTTCTCCGGGCTGTTCGCCTGCGGCGCCATGAAGGCGTGCATGGTGTCGCCGAACGCTTGCAGCTGCCAGTCGGCGCCGGACTCCGTCATCTCCGCGGCCAGCCCGACCACGTCTTCCGGCGGCGCCCACGGGTCATCCCAGCCGTGGTAGGCGGCGACCTTGGTCTCGATCGGCCGCGGGGACCAGCCGGACGGCGGCGTCAGCACGCCGTGGAAGCTGGCGACACCCCGGACCGCCGCCCCGGTCCGGGCCATGTCGAGCACGCAGAGCCCGCCGAAGCAGAACCCCATGGCCGCGATCCGGTCGCCATCCACCTCAGGCCAACCGGCCACTGTGGACACGATGGCCGACAGCCGGTCCGCCGGCATCGCGCGGTTCGCGAGGAAAGGCCGCATCAGCGCTTCGAATTCCGCCGGCGTGGAGCCGCCGACGCCCTTGCCGTAGAGGTCCATGGCGAACGCCTGGTAGCCCCACGGCAGGAGCCGTTCGGCCATCTCGACCGGGGTATCGGTGCGCCCCTCCGCACCGTGGCAGACCAGCACCGTCGGCGCGGGAGCGCGAATCTCCTCGCTGATCAGCAGCACGCCTTCGAGCGTGGTGGAACCGTGGTGGTGCACTACTTCCCGCATCGTCACCATCGTCGACGCACCTCCTGACGTCCTTGGCGACGCTATCCGCCGGGAGGCGTGTTCGCTTGCGGCGGAGCAGTCTCCGCCGGACGCGGAATCCGTTGCTCACGGGGCGAATCGCTGTTCCGGCGCGGCAGCAGGAGCGGCGTGCCGAGGATGAGCACCCCGGCGATCGCGATGGCGACGCGGGGGCCGGTGGCGGCGGCGAGCAGTCCCCAGAGGAACGTCAGCGCCGAAACGGTGGCGCCGCTGCCGATCGACCACGCCGCCAAGGTTCGGGCGACGCTGCCGGAATCGATGTTCTCGAGTCGGTAGGTAGCGAACACCGGGTTGAAGATGCCCATGCTCGTGATCAGGCCGAACTCGATCACGATGATGAGCAGCAGGCCCGGCGGGCCGGGCGGCACGAATGCCAGGCCCACCGGCCAGCACACGGCCACCGTGCCCGCGGCGAGCATGACCCGGTGCTGCCCGAACCTCGCGACCAGGGGCCTTGCCAGCCGCGACCCGACCAGGCCGCCGATGCACGGCACGCCGAAGGCGAGGCCGTACTGCCACGGCGCGTAGCCCAGGTCGCGGAGGAGCAGGACCGCGAGCAGCGGGACGGGCGCCATGATCAGCCCCTTCACCAGGCTGTTGTTGAGGAACAGCCGCCGCAGCAGGGGATGCCGGAAGATGCAGCGCCAGCCCTCGACGACGTCGCCGGCGCGGAACCGCGATCCGCGCCGCTCCGGCGGTCGCTCCCGGCCGCTGATCGCGCGGATCCCTAGCGCGGAGAGCAGGTAGCTGGCGGCGTTGAGCACGACGGTCGTCACGGGGCCGAACGCGCCGATGGCGAACCCGCCCAGCGGCGGACCGATCGCGGTCGCCGTCCACGTCGTGGACTCGAACCTGCCGTTGGCCGCCAGCAGGTCGTCGGGCCGCACCAGCGCCTTGAGGCACGCGCCGCTCGCCGCGGTGAACAGGATGTTGGCGGCCGCCACGAGCACGGACACGACGACCAGCTGCGCGAAGGTCAGCACGCCGAGCGCGTAGGCCGCCGGCACGGACATCAGCACCGCGAACCGGACCAGATCCATCGCGATCATGACCGGCCGCTTCCGGTGGAACTCCACCCACGGGCCGAGCGGCACCGCGAGAACCGCACCGACCGCCAGGCCCGCGGCAGCCAGCGCGGAAACCTGCGTCGTGCTGCTGTGCAGCACCAGGACGGCGATGAGCGGGAACGCGTCGAGCGCGAGCCACGTGCCCGCCGTGCTGATCGCGTATGCCGACCACAACCAGCCGAAGTCCCGCCCCAACGATGTCCCGCGCTGCAAAACCGCCTCCGAAAGCCACGTGCCGACCGAACAGATCAAACCGCTCGGCGGCGGCTGCGATCCGGCCGGGTCCCCGCGCTGCTTCGAAATCACCTCGCGCCAGCCGGTCCTCGCGGTGCCGGCGTCCGAATTCAGTCCTCATTGGACGGTTCGATGGAAATTCGGTGGCCCTGGCCGGGCGCGCGGCGCTAGCCTCACGCGCGTGATCTACGAGCATCCGCTGGCCTACCTGCTCGGGCTAGAAGGCATCGCCTTGTTGCGCGGGTTCACCGGGGAACAGGGCCGCGCGTTCGTCGAAGAGCGCATCGCCGAAGTGCGGCGGCTGCTCGACGACGAGTCGCTGGCGGGCGCTGCCGTCGAAGTCGCCCGCGTGGACACCGTCGAGGGCTACCGCATCTGGTCCGAGACCTACGACGACGAAGACAATGCGGCGTTCGACTTCGACGAACCGATGATCGCGGAGATCGTCGAAGCGCTGCCGGTGGGCGTCGCGCTGGACGCCGCGTGCGGCACCGGCCGGACCGCCGCGGCGCTGGCGGCGCGCGGCCACCGGATCGTCGGCGTGGACAGCTCGCCCGAGATGCTCGACCGCGCGCGCAAGCGGTTGCCGGACGGCGACTTCCTGCTCGGTGATCTGCACCAGCTGCCGGTCGCCGACGGCGATGTGGATCTGGTCGTCTGCACCCTGGCGCTCGCACACCTTCCCGCGCTGGGGCCGGTGTTCGCGGAGTTCGCCAGGGTGCTGCGCCCGGGCGGGCATCTGGTGATCTCCGACATCCACCCGGACCGCGTGGCGCGCGGCTCGGTACCGCCGGTGCGCGGGCCGGGCGGGCAGCCGGGCCGGCTGCCCGCTCACCGCCACCTCGTCGGGGACTACCTGCGCGCCGCGCTGCCGCTGGATCTGCAGCCGCGGCGCTGCGAGGAGCCTCGGTTGCCGGACGCGGAAACGCCCCGGCCGGACGCGACCGCTCCGCGCGAGACGGGGCCGTGGGAGCACTGGCCGTGGAGCCTGGCCGCGATGATTCCCGAGGCGGCCCGAGCGGCCAACGCCGGAGTGCCGGGCACCATCATCTGGCACTTCCAGCTGGCGTCTGGCTGATCGTGCTCGGAAAACGCCTTCCGCCGGGTGCGCCGCGGTGTGGAATGCGCTGCGCGGGCCCGGGGAACCCCTGGGCCGGACGGTTGACCCGAGCTCAGGAGGACGCCGCCATGGGTATTCTCAGCTGGATCTTGTTCGGGCTGATCGCCGGGGCAATCGCCAAGTTCATCCTCCCGGGCCGCGATCCCGGCGGGATCATCGTGACCATCGTGATCGGAGTCGTCGGCGGATTGCTCGGCGGATGGATCGCGACCAGCGTTGCCGGTGGTGCGGGAGTCACCGGTTTCAACCTGATGAGCTTCGTCTGGGCGGTCATCGGCTCGGTGATCCTCCTGCTGATCTACCGGCTGATCTTCCACCGCACGCGCGCTTGACCGCAGCCGGTCGCGATCAGGCGGCGAACCGCGCGAGGCGGTCTTCGAGGTCGTCGCCCGCATTGGGCAGGCGGAACGACGGAGGCTGGAGCATGCCGGGGTTGTGCCCGTCGATCGCATCCTGCAGGAATTCCCGCACCAGCCCGGGTTCGGGCAGGATGTCCTCGCCCATGAATTCGATGGCCGTGGTGTCCCCCCAGCCGTCGGTCTCCACCCGCAGGGCCCAACCGCTGACCTCGTCCCAGGTCAGCAGGAGCGGGCAGTCCACGAGCGTGGGCACCTTCGAGTGCACGAGGATGATCGCCGTGGCCAACCCGCTCTCCAGGTCGACGTCGACCTCGTAGACGTCGTCGCCGAGATCGCCCGCCACCGTGCGCACGTAGTTGATCAGCCCGCCTGCTGCCGGACTCGTCATGTCCATGGTTTCCCCCCGAACCAGAACAGCGCTCCGCTGTTGTCTTGGGGTAACCGGACCGCCGACGCCGCAGACCGCCCGATGGCATGAATTCCACCCGAGTCGATCTTCCGACGCGACGCGGAACGTTCCATTACCGCCATCTCGTTACCCTTTCCGGTACGACCGAACCGGAACCGAAGTCGGATTTGCGCCGCTACCTGCGGGCCGCGCGCGAAGCGGTGCTGTGGAAGCTGGACGGGCTGGAGTACGACGTCCGCCGGCCGCTGACGCCGACCGGAGCCAGGTGACGCTGCACCAGATCCTGGTGCACATGATCGCCGAAACCCATCGGCACGCCGGTCACGCCGACATCGTCCGGGAGCTCATCGACGGCGCCTCCGGGCTGCGCTGCGGCAGCGACAACATGACGCCGGGCGACCAAGTGTGGTGGCAGGCCTACTGGAACCGGCTCGAAAGCGCGGCGCGGCAAACCGACCGGAGCTGACGCCCCCGGACAGATGGTTGATGGTCGGCGGTTCCGGGAACTGCTAGGTCGGGTGCGGCCACGACGGGCGCAGCCCACGCCGCGTGCGCGGGTGGGCGGGTCTCTTCTTTGGACGGATCATGACGATCGATCCTGGGGGCGGGCCGAGCAGTGCGGGCCTTGGCGGCGAGTTGCTGGACCTCGCGCTGTCCGCACACGGCGCGATCGGCTGGCGGTTCGACTTCGCCGACCGCAAGATCACCTGGATGCCCGGCATGGACGTGCTCCTGGACATGCCGGGCGCGACCGACGAGGCCGTCCGCGCCCGGCTGGCCGGGCTCATCGAGCCGTGGGCGGTGACGGCCGATCCGCCCGCCTGGCCGCAGGACATCGACCTGGAACAGCCCATCGTCACCGCGCAAGGCGAGACCCGGCTGCTGCACCTCCGCGCCCGCGCGTTCGGCGACCGGCGGACCGGCGGCCTCATCGGGCTGATCCGCGAGGTGACCGGCCTGCACCGGGACCGGCAGGCGCTGGAGGACCTCGCCGGCCGATACCGGCTGCTCGCCGAGCTCAGTCCCGATGCGATCTGCGTGCACCAGGACGGGATCATCAAGTACGCCAACCCGGCGATGAGCACCATCCTCGGCGCCGAATCCTCCGAGCAGCTCCTCGGGCGGCGGGTCACGGATTTCGTCACCCCGCAGTCGGTCGTCGAGATGCGCAAGCGGCTCAAGCTGCTGACGGCGGAGGGCACCGCGACGCCCCGATCGCACGCCCACCTGCAGGGCGTGGACGGCACCCCGGTCCCGGTGGAAATGGTCGCGGTGCACACCACCTGGGACGGGCGGCCGGCGGTGCAGGTCATCGGGCGGGACATCACCACGCAGAAGACGGCCGAAGCCACGCTGCGCTACCAGGCGGCGCTTGTTCAGCACGTCAACAACGCGATCATCGCGACCAGCCGCGAGGGCGTGGTCACCAGCTGGAACCCGGCCGCCGAAACCGTGTACGGCGTGCCCGCCGAGCAGGCGTTGGGACGGCATGTCGAGGCGCTCGTCGGCGCGCCGCTGCGGCCCGAAGCCCTGGTCGCCGAGGGCGGCGTCACCGAGGCCGTGCACCGGCACCGGGACGGCACCACCCTCGTGGTCCGGATCTCGGCTTCGGAAATGGACTCCGGTTTCGTGCTGGTGTGCGCCGACGAGACCGCGCACCGGCAGGCCGAGCAGGACTTCGCGACCGTGGTCGCGGCGCTGGACGAGGGCGTCATCGTGGTGGGCTCGACGGGAATCATCGAGGCGGTGAATCCCGCCGCCGAGCGCATCGCCGGCTCGTCCGCGGCCGAGATCATCGGCACCGCACCCACGTCCTGGTCGTTGTTCGACGAGGCCGGGACGCCGATGCGGCCGGACGAGCACCCGGCGGTGACGACGCGGCGAACCGGGAAACCGCAGAACTCGCGGGTGATCCGCTTCAACCGCTCGGACGGCCGCAACACCTGGTTGGCGGTCACGGCCCGGTCGCTGAATCCGCAGGACCGCCCGCCGCACAAGGTCGTCATCTCCTTCAGCGACATCACCGAGAGCCGGGCCGCCCGGGAGCGCCTGGAGTACGAGGCCACCCACGATCCGCTGACGGGACTGGCGAACCGCACGCTGATGCTGCGCCACCTCGGGGCAGTGCGGCAGCGAACGCTCCCGATGGCCGTGCTGTTCATCGATCTCGACAACTTCAAGCGCATCAACGATTCCCTGGGCCACGTCATCGGCGACGAGGTGCTGCGGATCGCCGGGCACCGGTTGGTGCGGGCGACGCCCGGCGAGGCGTTGGTCGGCCGGCTCGGCGGCGACGAGTTCGTGATCATGGTGCACTGCGAGGGAAGCCACGCCGTGCTCCGCAGGCTCAGCGAACGGCTGATCGCCGCCCTCACCGAGCCCATCCACGTGCAGGGCCGGCAGCTGCACGTCAACGGCAGCATCGGCGTGGTGCTGGCCGGCCCGGACGACACGCGATCCGCCCAGGACCTCCTGCGCGATGCGGATGTGGCCATGTACCAGGCCAAGGCGCACGGCGGCGGACGCTGCGCGTTCTTCGACGTCGACCTGCGCGAACGCGTGCAGCGGCACATGGTCCTGGAGCAGGACCTGCGTCACGCCGTGCGGCACGAGCAGCTCTGGGTGGCCTACCAGCCGGTCGTGGACCTGCGCACCGAACAAACGGTCGCCGTGGAGGGCCTGCTCCGGTGGTGGCATCCGTTGCACGGCGCGGTTTCGCCGGGCGAGTTCATCCCGCTGGCCGAGGAAAGCGACCTGATCAACCCCATCGGCGCGCACATGCTGTGCGAGGCGACCCGCCGGATCGCGGCGGCGCGCGAGCGCCACGACCTCGACCTGCACCTCAACGCGAACCTTTCGCCGCGCCAGCTGGAAGATCCCGACCTGCAGGACCACGTGCAGCAGGCGCTCGCCGAATCCGGGCTGCCGGCCCACGCGCTGTGCTTGGAGATCACCGAGAACGCGATCATGCAGGATCCCGACGCCGCGACGCGCGTCCTGACGGCGCTGCGCGAACTGGGCATCGGCCTGGCCATCGACGATTTCGGCACCGGCTACTCCTCGCTGGCGCAGCTGCGCCGGCTGCCGCTGGACATCGTCAAGATCGACCGGACGTTCGTCACCGACCTCGGCGCCTCCGACGAGCTCGAAGTCATCGTCGCCGGCATCGTCGCCATGGCCCACGCGATCGGACTCGGCGTGGTGGCGGAGGGCATCGAGACGGTCGCGCAGCTCGGCATCATCCGCGACCTCGGCTGCGACCAGGGGCAGGGCTATTACCTGGGCAAACCCGCACCGATCGACGCGCTGTTCCCGCCGTCGGCCGACCGGCGGTGAGCACCGGCTATCCGGCGTCGACCATCCGGATGCTTTTCCCGGACGCACCGCTACACGGGTGTCGCGCGGACCGGGCGACCGGCGCGTTTCGACTGGCTGCACCCGGAACCTGCTGGTCTGATCGTGCCGTGGGCATGACCGCGAATACCCCGCCCGCACCTCATCGGGACGTGCGCGGGGTGATCAGCTGGGCGCTGTGGGACTGGGGTTCCGCAGCCTTCAACACCGTGATCTTGACCTTCGTGTTCACGGTGTACCTGACCGAGGGCGTGGCCGCCGACCCGAAGAGCGGCTCGGAGTCCCTCGGCCTCGCACTCACGATCTCGGGTGTGTGCATCGCGCTGGTGGCGCCGGTGACCGGGCAGCGCAGCGACGCCGGCGGGCGGCGCAAGCTGTGGCTGGCGGTGCACACCGCGCTCGTGGTGGCCAGCACGGCCGGGCTGTTCTTCGTCCGGGACGAGCCGGGATACCTGTTGCTGGGCCTCGTGCTGATCTCGGTGGGCAGCGTGTTCTCCGAGTTCGCCACGGTGAACTACAACGCGATGCTGCTCCAGGTCTCGACGCCGGCGACGATCGGCCGCATCTCGGGTTTCGGCTGGGGCCTGGGCTACTTCGGCGGGCTCATCGCGTTGGTGATCGTGCTGATCGGATTCGTGCAGCCCGATGTCGGACTGTTCGGCGTCACCTCGCAGGACGGGCTGAACATCCGCGTCGTGGCGCTGTTCGCGGCCGCGTGGTTCGCGGTGTTCGCGCTGCCGCTGTTCTTCTTCGTGCCCGAGGCGGAATCGTCCGGCGAGCCGCTGCGTCGCGCGATCCTGGGCAGCTACATCGTGCTGGGCAAGCGACTGGCGCGGATGTGGCGCACCGAGCGGCGCACGCTGGGATTCCTGGTGGCCAGCGCGCTCTACCGGGACGGCCTGGCCGCGATCTTCACCTTCGGCGGCGTGATCGCCGCGGGCACGTTCGGCTTCACAGCCACCGAGGTGGTGGTCTTCGCCATCACGGCGAATCTCGTCGCCGGGCTCGGCGCGTTCCTCGGCGGTCGCGCGGACGACCGGTTCGGCCCGAAGACCGTCATCCTCGCGTCGCTGATCGGGCTGGTCGTGGTGGGCGGAGCGCTGGTCGCGGTGCCCGGCAAGCCGGCCTTCTGGGTTGGCGGGCTGCTGCTGGCGATCTTCTTGGGGCCGACCCAGTCGGCCAGCCGGACGTTCCTCGCGCGCATCGCCACGCCCGGCCGGGAAGGCGAGGTGTTCGGCCTCTACGCCACCACCGGGCGCGCCGTCAGCTTCCTCGGGCCGCTGGCGTTCAGCGGCTTCATCGCGCTGTTCGGCACCCAGCGCGCGGGCATGGGCGGCATCGTCCTCATCCTGCTGATCGGGCTGCTGGCGATGCTCCCCGTGGCGGCGCCCGACCACACCGGCAACTCCGACGACCTGGCGACCACCGACGCCCGGTGAGCGTCAGGCCGTCCGGTGGGCCAGTGCTGACGCCTGCTGCTTCGCGAGCGTGAGGAAGGCTTGTAGCGCCGGGCTGTGCGCTTCCTCGCTCCGCGCGGCGAGGCCCAGGCTCCGGCGGCTGGTCGGTCGCACCGGGCGGATCACGAGCGTTCCGGGAAGCGCCGGCACCGCCAGCTCCGGCATGAGCGTCACGCCGAGCCCGCCCTCGACCATGGCCAGGGCTGTGGATCCTTCCTGCACCACGCCGGACTCCAACGGCTCCAGCCCGTGCTCGCGGAACGTGCTCCGCACCAACGCCGCGCAGCCTCCGGAGGACAGGATCAACGGCTCCGGCGCGAGCTCGGCCAGCGGGACGACGTGGTGCCACGCGAGGCGGTGGGTCTCGGGGACGACCAGGACCAGCTCGTCCTCGGCCAGGGCGATGACGTCGTGGCCGTCGGCCGGCAGTACGACGAAGGCGACGTCGACTTCGCCGTTGGCGAGCAGCTCCCTGGTCTGCAGGTCGTTGCCCTCGCGCAGCGACACCTCGACGTCGGGGTGCTGCCGGCGATAGGCGGCGAGGAGTCCGGGTAACAGGCGCGTTGACGCGCTGGTGAAGCTTCCGACGCGAAGGCGCCCCGCTCGCAGTCCGCGCATCGCGAGGACTTCGTCCTCGGCCACCCGCAAGCGCGCGAGCACCGCCCGCGCATGCTCCGCGATCCGCGCTCCCGCGTCGGTTGCGCTCGCCCCGCCGCGGCCGCGGCGCACGAGCCCGACTCCGAGCTCGCGCTCCAGCCCGTTCACCGCGTGGCTCACCGCGCCCTGCGTGACGTGCAGTGCGGCGGCGGCCTTCGTGAACGAACCGGTGTCGAGCACCGCGACGAGGCATCTCAGCTGTTGCAGCTCCACTATCAACCGCCTTCATGGAAGGCATGAAAACCATTCCGTTGACTCATGGTTCCAGGCTCCCCATCCTCGGTACAACCCCCGATCAAGGAGGCACCGTGGATCTAGCGAAGTTCCGCGAGCAGTTCGCCGTCCTGGACCGCCTCACGTGGCTGTCCACCCCGAGCTGCGCGCCCGCCGCCGAGCCGGTGCTGCGCGCGCTCCACGCGGAACTCGCGAACTGGGATCTCGGCGATTTCTCCTGGCCGCAGCGCGATCAGGCGGCTCAGCACAGCCGCCGCCAGGTCGCCGGGCTGCTCGGCGTCGATCCCGAGCACGTCGCGCTCGTCCAGTCGGTGGCGGAGGCGGTCGCGACGGTGGCCGCGGCGCTGCCGACGGGCAGCAGGGTGGTCATCGGCGCCGAGGAGTTCCGCAGCAACCTCTTTCCCTTGCTCGCCGCGGAACAACGCGGCGTGCACGTGGAGCAGGTGCCGATGCCGGACGGTTGCCTGCACAGCGAATCGCTGGTGGCAGCGATAGCCGAGGGCACGACTCTGGTGGTGCTCAGCGAAGTGCAGTCCGCGACGGGTTGGCGCACCGACCTGACAGCCGTTGCGGCGCGATGCAGGGAAGTGGGTGCGCAGTTGTTCGTCGACGCAACGCAAAGCGCCGGCGTGCTCAAGCTGCCCGACGCCGTGGATCCCGACTTCATCGCGATCCACGGCTACAAGTGGATGTTGTGCCCGCGCGGAGCCGCGTGGCTTTACGTGCGCCCCGACCGGCTTTCCGCTCTCAACCCGTTGGCGCCGAACGTCAAGACTTCTCCCGAGCCGCAGGACTACTACGGCGGTCCGCTGTCCTACGCACCCGGCGCGCGCAGGCTCGACATGTCGCCGTGCTGGCCGTCCTGGGCCGGCGCTTCCGCCGCGCTCGACCTCCTGAGGACGCTCGATGCCGGCGAACTCGAACGGCACTGCCTGGAACTGGCCGGATTGCTCCGCGAAGGCGCCCAGGAGCGGGGATTCCGCTGCTCCCCCACCGAATGGCCAAGCCACATCGTCACACTCGCGGTCCCGGACGCCGACGCGGCGGTGCACCGGTTGGCCGCCCACGATGTGCGTGCGACGGCGCGGGCCGGTGCCATAAGGTTCGGCCTGCACGGTTTCAACACGGCCGACGACGTCTCGCGCACCCTGTCCGCCCTCGAATCCACCGCCTGACGCCCAACGGAGCTGAGCCATGGCCGGATCCAATGCGTACACCGACGCCGCGGTCGCCGGCGTCCTCGACTGGGAACCCGAACTCCTCGTCCACGTCCCGTCCTCGCACGCGGCCCCGCTGATCCGCGCCTTCGAGCAGGCCGGCACGCCGTCGGTGCTGGCCAACCGCGAGGAGGAGGCCGTCGGCATCGCCGGCGGCGCGGCCCTGACCGGCAAGCGCGCGTTCATAGTCATGCAGGACAACGGTTTCGGCAATGCCCTGACCGCGCTCACCACCTTCGCCAAGGCGTACCACGTCGGCCTGCCGATCCTGGCCAACACCCGCGGAGGGCTCGGCGAGTACAACGCGATGATCCACGAGTTCTCCGCCGCGGTTCCGGCGCTGCTGACCGCGGCGGGCATCCACCACACGCCGCTGGGCCCGCACATCTCGCCGGAAGCCTGGCAGGTCACCACGCGGGACCTGTGCCGAACCGCGGTCATGACACGCCGCCCGATGGTCGCGTTGCTCGACCTGCTGCACCCCGCCGTCGAACTGCGCCCCGCGGAGGCTGCCCGATGATGGACCGGCTCACCGCGCTCGCGGTCATCGACGAGGTCGTCGGCACCGACCCGCTGGTCGTCACCTGCGGCGCCACGTCGCGGGAACTCGCCCACCACCACGGCCGCGACAACCACCTGTACCTGCTCGATTCGATGGGCCTGTCCGCGGCGGTGGGGCTGGGCATCGCTCTGGCCGGTGATCACCCGGTGTGGGCGATCGAGGGCGACGGATCGCTGCTCATGGGGCTGAACGCGCTCCCGACGCTCGGCGCCAACGCGCCCGCCACGTACACGCTCATAGTGCTCGACAACCACCAGCACGCCTCAGCCGACAAGATGCCGACACAAGCCGAACACGTCCGGATCGCGGATCTCACGGCCGCGGCAGGGCTGAAGACCGCCGTCTCAACGGACCCCGACCGGCTCCGCGAAGCGCTGCTGAACGCCAGATCCGCCGAGGGCCCGAGCGCGGTGGTGGCGCGAATAGCGGGCGGAAACGCGCCGAACATCCCCTGGCTCCTGGACGACCCCGCAGCAATCGCCAACCGCTTCCGCCAGAACGTCCTGCTCCAGCAACGGAATTCGGCCGCCCCGCCAACCGGCCGCGATGGTCATGCCGAGGTCTTGTAGACGCTCCAGCCTCCGTCCACGACGAGGCTCGCGCCGGTTATGAAGGACGCTTCCTCGCTGAGCAGGAAGGCTATCGGCGCCGCGATCTCGTCGGGGTCGCCGATCCGTCCCGCCGCCGTTTGCTCCGCCGTTCGCCGGCGGTCTTCCTCCGGGACTTCGTCCCAGGCCCGGGTCAGGATCGGCCCGGGGAGGACGCTGTTGACCCGGATGCGCGGGCCGTACTCGACCGCTAGTTGCCGGGCGAGGCCCGTCAGTCCCGCCTTGGCCGCCGCGTAGGCGGGGCGGCCGGGCAGCCCGACCAGGGCGTGCACCGAGGAGGTCAGCACCACCGAGCCCGCCGTTTCGGCCAGATCGTCCAGGCACGCCTTGAAGCCGAGGAACGCTCCGGTGAGGCTCACCGCCAACTGGTGGTCCCACGATTCGCGCGTGGTCGCGTCGGCGGGCGCCACCCGGACCGCGTAGGCGTTGCCGACCAGCGCCGACACCGGCCCGAACGCTTCGCGTGCCGCTTGCACGGCCGCGGTCCAGTCGGCCTGCTCGGCGACGTCGCAGCGTTGGAACAGCGCCCGCCCGCCGGTCGAGTTGATGCCGGCGACGACCTCGCTACCGGCTTCGACGTCCACGTCGGCGACCAGCACGCCGGCGCCCTCGGCGGCGAGCCTGCGCGCGGTGGCCGCTCCGATGCCCGATGCCGCGCCGGTCACGACGGCGGTCCGATCCGACAACCGGCCCGATGCCACAGCAGCCATGTTCCTCCGTCCCTCGGGATTCCGGTCCATGCTGCCGCCAGTGCGGCCGATCCACCAGAGCCGGCGGGCGAACCACCAGAGCCGGCTGGCGAACCACCACGACGATCATCCGATGTGGACGTTCATCCGGGTTCGGTGGTCGACGGCGTCAGGTCGTGCGGAAGGTGAATCGGTAGGTGCCGATCCAGAGCTCGTCGCCGTCTTCCAGTTCCGCCCGGTCGACCGGGTTGCGGTTGAGGTAGGTGCCGTTCAGCGAACCCGAGTCGACGATCGCGTACCGCGCGCCGACGCGATGGATCCGGGCGTGGCAGAGCGAGACCGTGGGCGCGTCGAGCGTGATGTCGCAATCCCGGCCGCGCCCCACCGTCACCGTGCCGGCGACCGGGATGGCGGTGCCCGCGTGGGGACCGCGGCGGATCACGAGCTCCGCACCGCCGCCCGCTGAGCCGGCTGCGGCGCGTGGTGCGGACGTGGCGGCCCCGGCCTGCGTCGGGATCACGGGCGGCTCGTGGCCGAAGGTTCCGACAGGCGTCGCGGTCATATCGCATCGACTCTGGTTCATGACGTCCTCCTGACGGATTGGAGTCGCCGTCGCGCACGCGCGGCGGCTGCCGATGCAGGGTCGTCGGGGAAACCCGCCAGGCCCGGCACCGTTCGGCCGGGCCCGTGCACTCCAAGCTACCGGCGGCACCCGGGCATTCCTTGAGAACTGGCTGAGAAGACACCAGGAATTCGCCCACGGCGAGCAGCAGCGGCGGCGAATCCGGCCCACTATTGGACTGGTTCACAGTGGATCAATAATGCGAAAGCGGTTCGGCATCGACGAATCCGCCGATGCCGAAGTCCCAGCGCAGTGGCCTTGCACACGTTTTCCCGCGCGCAGGCCTCCCGGGAGCTGTTGTTCGGTTCCCACCGTCGCTACGCTCGACTGCGGCAACCGCGCAAATCCGGGTGCATTCGGGGGCGAAAATTCTGCAAACGAAGAACGGGCTGACCCATTCGGAACATGTCGGGTTCCCGCAAGCGCAAGAGGTCGGGCTCGACCTGCTGGCCACCGCCATCAACGAGTACGCGATCTACATGCTCGACGTGAACGGGAACGTGGCCAGCTGGAACACGGGCGCCGAACGCATGAAGCGCTACCGCAGCGACGAGATCGTCGGGCGGCACTTCTCCGTGTTCTACCCGCCCGAGGCGGCCGCCGAAGGCCAGCCGGAACGAGAACTCGAACACGCGGCGCGCACCGGCTACCACCAGGCCGAAGGATGGCGCATCCGCAAGGACGGCACCCGGTTCTGGGCCCACGTCGTCACCGCCGCGCTGCGGTCCTCCGACGGCAGCCTGCGCGGCTTCGCCAAGGTCACCAGGGACGACACCGAATCCCACACCCGGCTGGAGCGCTCCAGCGAGCGATTCACCAACCTGATGGGCCTGACTCCGGTTGGGATCGCGCTGTTCGACGAATCGCACCGGCTGGTCCGGGCCAACGACGCGCTGTGCGACCTGCTCGGCTCGGAGATATCCGACCTGCACGGCACGCAGGCCGACGACCTGCGACACCCGCAGGACCGGCCGGGCCCGCTCGTCATGATCTCCGACGCGCCGACCCACCGGGTGCTCAAGCAGGCAGATGGCCGGCCGGTGCACTGCGACCTCCGCTGCGCCGCCGCGGTGCAGGACGACGGGCGGCTGTTCTGGCTGGTGGCGTTCCAGGACATCACCGAACGGCACCAGCGGGCCGAGGAGCTCCGCTACCAGGCCACCCACGACTCGCTGACCGGCCTGTTCAACCGCCGCGCGGTCAAGGAACTCCTGGACGACCTGGTGCGCGGGCCCGGCGCCGAGCGGGTCGGCGTGCTGTTCTGCGACATCGACAACTTCAAGCGGGTAAACGACTCCCTGGGCCACGACGCCGGAGACGAGCTGGTCGCGACCCTGGCCCGCCGGCTGCGCAGCGGCATGCCGCCGGGATGCGTCCCGGCCCGGCTCTCCGGCGACGAGTTCGTGGTGGTCTGCCGCGACGTCGATGCCGTGGGCGGGCTGGAGGCGCTGGGCGCGACGGTGTCCGGCCTGCTCCGCACCGTGGTGCGCCTGCAGGGCCAGCCGGTCCAGGTGTCGGCGGCGGTCGGCTGCGCGATGCCCGACGGCACCGCGAATTGCGGCGACGACCTGCTCCGCTTCGCGGACGCCGCCATGTACCGGGCGAAGCGGCGCGGCCCGGGGCGGGTGACGCTGGCCGATCCGGGACTGGCCCAGTCCATCAACCGGCAGTTGCGGCTGGAAGCGGAGCTGCGCGAGGCCATCGACAACAACGGCCTCACGCTCCACTACCAGCCCGTCGTGGATGCCGCGGGCAACGTGGTCTCGGCCGAGGCCCTGGTCCGCTGGCCGCATCCCGAGCACGGCCTGCTCTACCCGGACGTCTTCCTGCCCGTCGCCGAGCAGGGCGACCTGCTTCGCGACCTGGACCGGTGGGTGCTGCGCACCGCCCTGCGCCGCGCCGCCCGGTGGCCGGCCGTCGGCGGGCGTCCGGTCGGCATCGCCGTCAACCTCGCCGGGCTGCTGCCCGACGACCCCGAGTTCACCGCCGAGGTCAACGGGAGCATCGCCGAATCCGGCATCGAGCCGAACCGCGTCGTCCTCGAACTGGTCGAGACCGTGCTGGTCGACCTGCCGAGCGGGCCTCGCCGCGCGATGGTCGAACTCGTCGACCGCGGCGTCCGGTTCGCCGTCGACGACTTCGGCACCGGCTACTCGTCGCTGGCCCGGATCAAGGACCTGCCCGCGCAGATCATCAAGGCGGACCGCAGTTTCGTCTCCGATCTCGGCGTCGGCTCCCGCGACCTGGCGGTGGCCCGGGCGGTGGCCGAGTTCGCCCGCGCGCTGAACTGCCAGACCGTGGCCGAAGGCGTCGAGACCCCGGAGCAGTTCAAACTGCTCGCCAGCGTCGGGATCGACGTGTACCAGGGCTACCTGTTCGCCCGCCCGGTCCAGGAAGATCAGTTCACCGCCCTCCTCGAGCAGGCCCAACCGCTGGCGTGAATCGGACGATTCCGTTGCCGGGCAACGGAATCGTGCGGTTCACGGGGTACGACCGGTGATGGCGACGATGCGATCGAGCAGCGGGGCGTCGGCCCGGGTCTCGACGGCGCGGCCCCACAGGCTCTCGATGGGGGCGTTCGGGACGAATTCCGCCACGTGCTCGTGGCAGGCCCGCAGCGTCTCCTCCGGCAGGCCGAAGGGCTGACCGGTCGCCTTCGCGAGGTCCCAGCCGTGCACGACCATCTCGGTGAGCGCGATCTTGCCCCACACCTCGTTCGGCAGCTCCACTCCCGCGCCGCCCGAGCTGCCCCGCCAGGCCGCCGGGTCGTCCCACGCCTCACCGAGCACCCGGACGTGCTTGGCGACCCGGCGCCGCCAGTCGTCGCCGAGGTTGGCCGCGGTCGGCTGCGAGCCGGTGTCGGCGCGCTCACCGAGGTCGTTGCCGGCGAGTGCCGCGAAGCCGTGGGCGGCTTCGTCGACGTGGTCGATCAGGTCGCCGACGGTGTACTCGGCGCAGGGCGTGGGGCCGACGAGCTGGTCATCCGCGATGGCTGCGAGCAGGTCGGTCATCCGGCGGCAGGCCGGCTTCAGGTCGATCACTGATCCTCCTCGGGCTCTGTTCCCAGACGTGTAGACGGCCCGCGAGACGGGAAATCGTCGCCGCGCGCCGAGATGCCACACGTGCGCTACACACGCGTGTAGTAATCTTTTCTCGTGGATAGCCAAGTACACGTGTGGATAGGTGGCGGGACATGAGCTTGCCCGGACTGGATCCGGAGGACCTGACGGCTCGGGCGCGGATCCGAGACGCGGCTCTGCGGCACTTCGGCGAGCACGGCTTCGACCGGGCAACGATCCGCGGTATCGCCGAGACGGCAGGCGTTTCCTCGGGGTTGGTGCGCCACCACTTCGGTTCCAAGGAAGCGCTGCGCGACGCTTGCGACGCCTACCTCGCCAAGGTCCTGCACGGGATCAACGACGAGGTCAGGGCCGACAGCTCACCGGGTGGCGTGAACTACGTGGGCGTCGCGGGCGCCGCCTTCGGCCCGTACCAGCGGTACGTCGCGCGCTCCCTGGTCGAGGGGCGGGCCGCGCCGCTGTTCGACAAGCTGGCCGAGCTGGGCGCGCAGTGGCTGGTGGAAGCCGACAAGAAGCGGCCCGATCCGCCCGAGGTGTCCCGGGAGGAGCGCGCGACCGTCGCTGCGGCGATGGCGCTGTCCATCGCCGTCATGCACGAGCACGTGTCGCGGGGCCTCGGCGTCGACGTGTTCAGCCCGCAGGGCGAGGACGTGCTCGCCCGCGTCCTGCTCGACCTCTACTCCCATCCCCTCCTCAGCCCGGAGGAAGCCGTCGCCATCCGGTCGCGGCTGTCCACGAGCGGAAACGCCCTTCGATCCGGAGAAGGCATCGATGACTGATGCGATATCGACCACCGGCCTGGTCAAGAAGTTCGGCCGCACCACGGCGCTGGACGGCTTCGACCTCTCGGTGAGCACCGGCGAGGTGCACGGTTTCCTCGGCCCGAACGGCGCCGGGAAGAGCACAACGATCAGGATCCTGCTCGGGCTGTTGCGCGCGGACGCGGGCACCGCCCGGTTGCTCGGCGGCGATCCGTGGCAGGACGCGACGAACCTGCACCGCAGGCTCGCCTACGTGCCCGGCGATGTCACGCTCTGGCCCGGCCTGTCCGGCGGCGAGGTCATCGATCTCCTGATGCAGCTGCGCGGCGGCGGCAACCGATCCAGGTGCCAGGAGCTGATCGACCGCTTCGACCTGAATCCCCGCACCAAGGGCCGCGCCTACTCCAAGGGAAACCGGCAGAAGGTTGCGCTGATCGCCGCGCTCGCCTCCGACGCCGAGCTCCTCATCCTCGACGAACCCACGTCGGGCCTGGATCCGCTGATGGAGGTGGTGTTCCGCGACGTCGTCCGCGAGGAGGTGCGGCGCGGCGACCGGACCGTGTTGCTGTCCAGCCACATCCTCGGCGAGGTCGAGGAGCTGTGCGATCGCGTCACCATCATCCGCGACGGCCGGGCCGTCGATTCCGGTTCCCTCGCCGACCTCCGCCACCTGGCCCGCACCTCCGTCCGCGCCGAGCTCGCCGGCCCCGCGGACGGGCTCGCCGAGCTCCCGGGAGTTCACGACCTCCGGACGGAGGACGGCCAGGTGTGCTTCGAAGTCGACACCGATGCTCTCGACCCGGCGCTGCAACGGCTCGGCTCGATCGGCGTTCGCAGCCTCGTCAGCCGGCCGCCCACGCTCGAAGAGCTCTTCCTGCGGCACTACGACAGGGCCCGCGCGGAGGTCACCCGATGAGCAGCTTCGCCGGAACGTCCCGCCTGGTGCGGCTGGCGCTGCGCCGCGAGCGGAACATCGCGCCGTGGTGGGTTCTCCTGCTCGTCACCATGTCGCTGATCATGGTCGCCTACATCAACAGGAACATGGGCACGCCGGAGCTGAAGGCGACCTACACCGCGATGATCAACCAGAACGCCTTCTTCCGGGCGCTCGGCGGCGGAACAGTCGAACCGGACCTCGGCGTCCTCTCGTCCTGGCGCAGCGGCGGATTCCTGTACGTGATGAACGGTCTGGCCGCCCTGATGGCCGTCGTCCGGTACACCCGCGCCGACGAGGACGCCGGCCGCACCGAGCTGCTGCGCGCGGGTCCGGTGAGCCGCTACTCCGCGCTGACCGCCGCACTTGCGGTGGCGGGCGGGGTCAGCCTGGCCGGTGGCGCGGTGACCGCCATCGTCCTGATCGCGATCGGGCTGGATCCGGTGGGGTCGATCGCCTACGGCGCGGGCATCACCGCCGCGGGCTGGGTATTCGGCGGCATCGCCGCGGTCACCGCCCAGCTCGCGCAGAACGCCCGCACGGCAAGGGCTTTCGCGCTTTCCGTCCTTGGCGCCGCCTACGTCCTGCGCTATGCAGGCGACGCGAGCGGGCAGTACTGGATGACGTACGCATCGCCGATCGGTTGGAGCCACCTGGTGGCGCCGTACCGGGACGAGCGGTGGTGGATGCTCGCGGTGTCGATCGCCGTGGTCGTGGTGCTTTCTGCCATCGCCTACCGCCTGGTGGATCGCCGTGACCTCGGGGCGGGGCTGATCCCTGAGCGCACCGGGCCCGCGACCGCGCCGCACCTGCGCGGCCCGATCAGCCTGTCCTGGCGGCTGAACCGCGGCCTCCTGGTGAAATGGGCCGTCGGGCTCGCCGCTTTCGCGGCCGCCGCCGGTGCGCTCAGCACGCTGGCGCACCAGCTGCTCAACGCGCCCGGCGCAGCCCGGCTGCTGGAGAACTTCGGCGGCCGGGCGGGTTCGGAGCTCCACTACTTCATCTGGCCCATCATCCTGATATTCGCGCACGTCATCGCCCTGTACCCGGTGCTGATGGTCCAGCGACTGCACGCCGAGGAGAGCAGCGGCCGGGCGGAAGCCGCGCAGGCCACGCCGATGACGCGGCTTCGCTGGGCGGCCGGGCACCTGCTGGTGACCGGCCTCGGCACGGCGGCGCTACTGGCCGTCACCGGGCTCGTCTTCGGCGTGTTCTTCGCTTGGCTCGTGGGCGATTTCGCGGCGGACGTGCCGCGAATCCTCCTCCAGACCATGGGAACCGTCCCGGCCGCGTGGCTGGTGGGCGCGGTCTGCGCGTTCGCCTACGGGCTCCTGCCGAAGGCCTGCGTGGCGATCTCCTGGGCGGTGTGGGTGGCGACGGCGGCGCTGGGACAGATCGCCGGCCCGCTGTACGGGGTGTGGGGCGGAACTCCGTTCGAGCCGTTCCACTACATCCCGAACACCATCGCCGGAAACCCGTTCGATCCGGGCCCGGCGCTGGTGATGGTCGCGCTCTCGGCCGTCCTGCTCGGTGGCGGACTGCTGGCCCTCCGCCGCCGCGACTTCGGCTAGGGCGTTTCCCGTAGGTGATCTAGCTGCGGATCTGGTTGTGGTTGGTGCGGGCTGAGCACAAAGGCCATCACGCTGTCGAGATTCTGGGCAGCACTTCGCTTTCCCTTCACAGATCCAGAATCAGTCGTGGTGAAAGCGCTCGGGAAACGCAGGGGTACATCCGGCCCTCGGAGGCACCGATGCCGTCGCGGTGTTCGGGCTCGCCTTCCAGGACGGTGATCTCGCAGCTGCCGCAGACGCCTTCGCGGCAGCCCGACGCCACCGGCCTCCCGGCGTGGTTCAGCGCGTCCAGCAACGACTTTCCCGCCGGCACCTCGATCGTCCGTCCACTTCGGGCGCAGACCGCCTCGAACGCCGCATTGGGTGCGAACTCCCGCGCAGCGGGCCGGAACCGCTCCGCGTGCAGCCGTCCGCAGGGAAACGCCTCTTCGGCCGCGGCGAGCATCGGCCCGGGACCGCAGCAGAAGACCAGTGCCTCGGAACTCAAACCGGCGGCCAACGCGGCGAAGTCGGGTCTGCCGTTCTCTTCAGTCGCGAAGATTCGCGCCCGGTCGCCATACGTGGCACGGAGTTCGCCGGCGAAGGGCATGGACGCGCGCGAGCGGCCCACGTAAACGAGCTTCACCGCGGCACCTGATTCGATCGCCGAACGCAGCATCGGCCTGATGGGCGTGATACCGATCCCGCCGGCGACGAAGAGGTACTCCGGTGCCGGTTCCAGCGGGAAGTGGTTGCGCGGCAAAGAAACCTCGAGCGGACGCTCCAGGCGCAGGAAGCGGTGCACGTACTCCGAGCCGCCGCGGCTGAGGCGGTCGTGCCGGACCGCGATGCGGTAGCACTCGCGCTCGGCCGGGTCTCCGCACAGGGAGTACTGCCGGGTCAGCCAGTTCGGCAGGGCGAGGTCGATGTGCGCCCCCGGCTGCCACGGCGCCAGCGGCCCGTCCACGCCCCGCAAAGCGAGCGAGACCACGTCTTCGGCGACCGGATCGATCCGGTCGATGATCGTCTGCTGCAAGGAGAACCCCCGTCAGTACAGCTCGCGGTAACCGGCTTCGAGAACCTGTTCGAGCAACGCCGGATCGATGTCCACACCCATCTGGGCGGCCGCGACCTCACCGACCGAGGGCATCTCCTCGGCCAGCGCCTGGCTCGCCGGATCCCACAGCCGGGACCGGATCAGCGCGCGTCCGCAGTGGAAGTACACCTCCGCCACCTCGACGACGATGGCCAGGACCGGTTCACGCGCCTCGGTCTGCATCCGGGCTAGCACTTCGGGCTCGTCGGTGGGATATGCGCGGCCGTTGACCCGCAACGTTTCCCGCATGCCGGGGATGAAGAAGAGCAGCCCGACCCCGTCGTTCTCGGCGAGGTTGGTGAAGGAATCGGCGATCTTGTTGCCGGGCCGGTCGGGAATCGCGAGGGTGTGCTCGCCGAGCACCTTCACGAAGCCCGGGTAGTCACCGCGGGGCGAACAGTCCATCCGGCCCGCCGCGTCCGCGGTGGCCAGCGTCAGGAACGGCGAATGGGCGATGAACCGGCGGGCGAACGCGTCGATGTGGTCCTGCTTCTTCTCCTTGATCATCGCCTCGGGCTCACCGAGCCGGGCCCGGACCTCGGCCGGCGCGACCGGCCGAGGCCGGATGCGGACGTGCGTCATCACAGGTTCCTTTCCGGGGTGGATCACGTTCTCCGGCGAACGCGCAGGTCATGGCACTATTATGAGCAATTGTTCAGCTCGCGCGCTACTCGCTTTCGCGCCGTTCCGCAGGGGGTGCCATGACGTCGGGCCAACGCCGGCTTCAGCCACGTAAACAGCCACGCCAGGTACGCGCGGAGCTCACCCGGCAGCGGATCCTCGGCGCGGCTGCTCACGTTTTCGCCGAGCACGGCTACGCCGCGGGCACCACCAACCGAATCGCCGAACGGGCTCGGATCTCGATCGGTTCGCTGTACCAGTACTTCCCGAACAAGGACGCGATCCTGCTCGAGCTGGTGATCCGGCACCTCGAAGAGGGGTGGGCGGCGCTGGCCGGCCGGCAGGACGGCGAGCTGCCCGAATCGCTCGAGGAGGTCCTCCGCGTTTTCGTCCGGGCCCAGATCGAGAACCATCAGGACGATCCGCAGCTGCTGCGCCTGATGATGGAGCAGGCCCCCAGCTCCACCGTGCTGCTGGACAAGATCGCGCAGTACGAGCAGGCGAATTTCGACTACTTCCGGGACCTGCTCGGACGCCACCCCGAGGTCCGGGTGGCCGACCTGGAAACAGCCACCCGGCTGGTGATCTCGACCATTCAGTTCGTCGTGCACCCGCTCGTCGCCGCGCCCGAACCGGTCGACCCCACCCGGCTGGAGAACGAGATCGTGACGATGCTGACCCGCTACCTCAAGGCCGGGTGAGCGTCAGGCCCCGACACCGCGCAGCACCTTGCGCACCAGTTGGGTCGCGAACTTCTCGGTGACCGGCAGGTTCGGCAGCAGCAGGCGGTGATAGCAGGCGCCCCAGAGCCGGTCGACCACTCGAAGGCATCCTGCGCGGGGTGGCCCTGCAGTGGCTCGCGGACCCGGACAGCACCCGGCTCGACGAGGCCATCGCGCTCGGTGATCGCCACCCCGCTGCGTACCACCTGAGGCGTCGCCGGTCAGGAGGCCGGGGCGAGGACGAAGGTGCTCCCGTCGTCTTCGGGGACCGTCACCACGAGCCCGGTTTCGGCCAGCGCTTCCGCGATGACGTCCCGGTCGCCGGCCCATTGCAGCGGAAGCTCGTCGACGAGGTCGCCGCGGGCGTCGAAGCAGACGGTGTGGCGCTGGGTGATCCAGAAAACGGCCTTGGGCGACTCCCCCTCCTCCGTCTGGGCGTGGACCTGCTGCCAGGCTCCGGAGGGCGTCGGCCAGAGGTCGGGCTCGGCGAAGTAACCATGCTCGGCGAGGCGGTCGAACGCCCGCACGATCCGGCAGAGATCGGACGACCGGTCGGTGGCCAGGCAGGTCACGACCCCGTCCTTCGGCTTGTTCAGGCCGTGGACCGAATCGAAGAGCGCCTCCATGGCGGCATCTGATCGCTTGCGCAGTTCGTCGGCGTCCAGTTCCAGGAGGTCGTCGTCCTCGTCTTCACCCTGCTCGGGAACGGAGACGACAAGTCCCTCGCGCGCGAACACCGACTGGATCCTCGAGGTGAGCCCGCCGCGCCAGGCGATGTTGACGTCCTTGACGAGAGAGCCGTCCGAGTCGAAGTGGTCGTCCAGCTCGGCCGACGGGCTCAGCAGGCCTTCGCTTTCGGTGTCGGCGGCGAAGTGCTCGGAGTCGACGACCTGCCAGGATTCCGCCTCCAGCCGGCGCAGAGCCCGGTCGAACCGGTCGCGGTGCGAGCCGCTGCCCGCGGCAGGCGCGTGGGACTCGGACGCCGCTTCGGCGACCTCCGCGCGCCGCTGCTGGAGGAACGCGCGCGTCTCGGCGATCAGGTCCCGGCCCATCAGGTGGTCCATCACCATCGACCACCACGCCTCGGCGTGCCCGAACGCGACCGGGTCCAGTTCCTTCAACGACAGCCACAGTTTCTCGGTGTGCTCCTGGCCGGAGTCCGGCGATTCGTTCAGCGCCTGCTGGCGCAGCCGGATCCGGTGGAGGAACTCGACGAAGTTCGCCAGGGAGCTGTTGACCTTCTCCGCCTGCGCCTCGCCGTCGAGCGAGAGCAACCCGACGACGCCGCTGCTGATGTCGAGAAAGTAGCGCATGCCCGCGTCGCCCGACGTCCCGCCGAGAATGAAGACGTCGACGTCCCCGCTGCTCGTCTTGAAGACCACCGGGGAGCCGGTTCGCGGCTCGTCCGCGAGGAAGGTGGTGAACACCTGGTCCGCGCGGACCGGCAGTCCGACCTGGCAGAGGATTTCCGCGTCGGCGTCCGAGAACCCCCGCTCGCGGGCCTGCTCCGGGTCCATCAGCAGCAGGCCGTCGCCGCCGAATGCGTCGACCATGTCGTCGTGCGTAATCAAGATGCAGCACCTTCGCCATCGCGCCGGGTTGATCAACTTCCGGCAGCTACGACGGCGCGGAAGCAGGTTCGGTTCCGCGCGGTGCGCACGATCTTTCCGCTGCGCCGATCCCGTCCACATCGGAGGCCTGCGCTAGGCCGGGCGCATGGTGCCTTCGTCGAGGTAGCGCTGGTGCCAGGACAGGGCCTCGTCCAGCAGGTGCGGGGTGTGGCGGCCGAACGACGAATCCAGGGCACGGTCGTAGTAGTCCCGCAGCGCCGGGCGGAAATCGGGATGCGCGCACCGCTCGATGATCAGCTCGGCGCGCTTGCGGGGCGAGAGGCCGCGCAGATCCGCCAGGCCCTGCTCGGTCACGATCACATCGACGTCGTGCTCCGTGTGGTCCACGTGCGAGACCATCGGCACGATCGCGGACACCGCGCCACCCTTGGCCACCGACGGCGTCACGAAGATCGACACGTAGGCGTTGCGCGCGAAGTCGCCCGAACCGCCGATGCCGTTCTGGATCCGGCTGCCCATCAGGTGCGTCGAGTTGATGTTGCCGTAGATGTCGGCCTCCACGATGCCGTTCATCGCCAGGCAGCCGAGCCGGCGCACGACCTCCGGATGGTTGCTGATCTCCTGCGGCCGCAGCACGATCTTGTCACGGTAGGCGGCGGCATCGCGGTTGAAGCGGTCCACCGCCGCCGGGCTCAGCGAGAACGCGGTCGCGGACGCCATCCGCAGCTTGCCCGACTCGATCAGCTGCAGCATCCCGTCCTGGATCACCTCCGTGTAGGCGGTCAGCCCGTCGAACGGGCCCGCCTGAAGCCCGGCGAGGACGGCGTTCGCCACGTTGCCCACCCCGGACTGCAGCGGGAGCAGATTCCGCGGCAGCCGGCCGCACCGCACCTCGAGCTCCAGGAAGTCCAGCACATGCCCGGCGATCTGCCCGGACGTCTCGTCCGGCGGCGTGAAAACCGTGTTGCGGTCGGGCGATTCGGTTTCGACCACCGCGATCACCTTGTCCGCCGGGCATTCCAGGTACGGCACACCGATCCGGTCGGCGGGATGCGTGATCGGAACGGGCTCACGCAACGGCGGCAGCGCCGTCCCGTAGTAGATGTCGTGCATGCCTTCCAGGTGCTCGCTCTGCCACGAGTTGACCTCCAGGATCACCCGGTCGGCACGCTCCAGCCAGGTCTTGTTGTTGCCCACCGACGACGACGGGATCAGGCGGCCGTCCTCGGTGATGCCGCTGACCTCCACGACGGCGACGTCCAGTTCGCCGAAGACGCCCTGCCACACGCGCTGCGCGACGTGCGAGAGGTGGATGTCGGTGTAGTCCATCCGGCCGGAGTTGATCTTCTCGCGGGTGACCGGGTCGGACTGGTACGGCAGCCGCAGGTCGATGCCCTCCACCTCGGCGAGCGCCCCGTCGAGTTCCGGGGCGGTGGACGCGCCGGTCCACAGGCCGACCTTCATCGGCCGCCCCTCCGCGCGGGCCGCGGCGACCCGCTTGGCCAGCGCGCCCGGCACCTCCTTCGGATATCCGGCGCCGGTGAAGCCGCTCATGCCCACGTTGTCGCCGGTCCCGATCAGCCCGGCGGCCTCCTCGGCATCGACGATCTTCGCCGCCAGCCGCCGGTTCCGAACCCTGCGGGTCATGTCCGCCCTCCCGCTCCGTCGAGGTCGAAGGCGCCACCCGCGAATCGCGGCATGCCGCCGGGGTGGCCCGATGTGACGGGGATCCTAAGCACGGAACGGAGCGGAAATAACTGTGACGCACGGCACCGAGACGGTGAGGACTCCGCAGAGCGGCGTCAAATCCCGACGTTTTCCCTGGTGGACAACGCAAATCGGTGCCCGTCCAATGCGCGGGGAGTCATCGGCGGCTCGTTCGCACGGCGACACAAGCGGTCGGCCAGCGAACGCCTGTTGCGCCGATTTCGCGCGAAATCGGCATTTCTCGTGAGGGAGGGTGCCGATTTCGCGCGAAATCGCCGGCACCGCTCGGCGCCGCGTTACACGTCTGGTGGCAGCGCGCGGTCGGGCAACCCGGAACGGCGCGTCGGCGCCGGTGGCTTCAGTCGCAGGTCCGCTTCGATCCGGGCGGCCGTCGCCACCAGCAGCGGCACTATCTCCCGCCGCACTCCGTCCTCCGATGCGCTGTGCGCGTCCAGCGAGACGTTGACCGCCGCGAACACCTTTCCGTCGGCATCGCGGATCGGCGCGGCGACACCGCGCAGGCCTTCCTCCAACTCGCTGTCGGAGATCACGAAGCCCTGCCTGCGCACCTTGACGAGATCCGCGAGCAGGCCTTCGCGGGTGGTGATGGTGCGCGGCGTGAGCGGCGTCAGATCCATCGAACGCAGCCGCGCCTCCAACCGCTCCGGCGGCATTCCGGCCAGCAGCACCTTGCCCATCGAGGTGGCGTGCGCCGGGAAGCGGGTGCCGACCGGGATCGCCACGGACAGCAGCTTCGGGCTCGGCACCTGCGCGATGTAGCAGATCTCGTCGCCTTCGAGCACGGCCACCGCGGTCATCTCGCGCAGTTCGCGGGTGAGCCGGCGCAAGTGCGGCTCGGCGATCTGCGGCAGCGACCGGCTCGACAGGTAGGCGTAGCCGAACTCCAGGACCTGCGGCGTCAGCGCGAAGTGCCGCTCGTCGTGGCGGACGTAGCCGAGGTCGACCAGCGTCAGCAGGATCCGCCGGGCCCCGGCCCGGTCCAGGCCGCTGGCCTGCGCCACCTCGGTCAGCGTCAGCTCGGCCCGCCCGGGCGAGAACGCCCGCAGCACCGAAAGGGTCCGCTCGACCGAGCGGACGAAGTGCCCACCACGTTCCTCCGGCACGCCGCCTCCCCAATCGATGTTCCGCCCGATTCTGCGCCACAAGCATCCGAGTCCACAAAGGACACCTGTGGCGGCAACCGGGCGCCGCGTCTCACTCTATTGAGTGACCACAAGGAGTCGCGCACTACGCACAGTGGTTCGTTTCACGGCCTGCCAGGTGGACAGGACCGCCGCCGCGCCCCGAGACTGGGTACCGAACAACCGACGGTGACATGGCCGGCATTCGGCCGGGCGCCTTTCCGAGTTTCTTCTGGATCGATACAGATCCAAACGCCCTCGTCCCGACCGCGGCGATCACGACCCGCCGCGCTCCCCCGATTCCGCTCCCCCGAGAGGAGAACTGTGCCCATCGCGCTGCTCGCGCTGGCCATCGGCGCCTTCGGCATCGGCACTACCGAGTTCGTCATGATGGGCGTGCTGCCGCAGGCGGCCGCCGACCTCGGCGTGTCGATCCCGACCGCAGGCAACCTGATCACGGGCTACGCGCTCGGCGTCGTGATCGGAGCCCCGGCGCTGACGATCCTGGGCGCGCGGTTGCCCCGCAAGACCATGCTCGTCGGCACGATGGGCCTCTTCACGATCGGCAACCTGCTCTTCGCGCTGGCCCCGAGCGCGGAGATCGGCACGGTGTTCCGGTTCCTCGCCGGCCTGCCGCACGGTGCCTTCTTCGGCGCCGGCGCCGTCGTCGCGACCAGCCTCGTCGGGCCGGGCAACCGTGGCAAGGCGGTCTCGATGATGTTCATGGGCCTCACGCTGGCCAACGTCGTCGGCGTGCCGCTCGGCACACTGCTGGGCCAGCAGTTCGGCTGGCGCGCCACGTTCGCCGTGGTGGCCGCCATCGGTCTCATCGCCGTCGCCGCCATCGTCCGGCTGGTGCCCGCCCAGGGCCGCCCCGCGCCCGCGGACGCCTCGGTTCGCGGTCAGCTCGCCGCGTTCCGCCTGCCGCAGGTGTGGCTGGCGCTGGCGATCGTGACCTTCGGCCTCGGCGGCACGTTCGCCTGCCTGAGCTACCTGACCCCGATCCTCACCGACGTCTCCGGCTACTCACCGACCGGCGCGACGGGCCTGCTGGTGCTGGCCGGGCTGGGCATGACGCTGGGCAACTTCCTGGGCGGCCGGGTCGCCGACAGGGCGTTGATGCCGGGCCTCTACGCCGTGCTGATCGGGCTGGCCGTGGTGCTCGGCGCGTTCACCATCACCTCCGGCGACAAGCTGGCCGCGGCGGTGACGGTCTTCGTGATCGGCGCCCTCGGCTTCATGGTCGCGCCGATCATGCAGGCCGTGGTCATGGACAAGGCCGGCGGAGCACCGGCGCTCGTGTCGGCGGCGCTGCAGTCCGCCTTCAACATCGCGAACTCGATCGGCGCCTACGCCGGCGGCCTGACGATCGCGCACGGCCTCGGACTGCTGTCGCCGAACCTGGTCGGCTCGACGCTTTCGGTGCTCGGCCTCGCGCTCGCCGTGGTCTCCGGAACCCTGGAGCGCAACACCAAGCGCGCGGCGGCCGCCCGGACCGAAACCGCAGACGTGCCAGAGGTGCCGGCCGCGCGGGCGGAACCCCAGCTGGTCCCGGCCTGAGCGACGAGCCGGGCACTTCTGGGCTGTCATCGGTTCGGCGCGACGTGAGGGCCTGGTTCGCCGCGGAAGAGGCGTCGCAGCCCGGCGCTTGGCGATACGTCCAATCAGGACAGTCGTGCGCGGCTCCGGCGCGCGAACGCGGGCGCGTGTTCGGGGAGAACTCCCATTCCGCCGATGTAAGCGGTCAAACCGCGCAGGAACGGCGCGCGTTGCAGGGCTCGCAGCATCGCCGGCAGCTTGCTCTCGTCGAGGGTGCCGTCGAGCGCCGGCCGCAGCAGCATCTCGTGCTCGCCGCGCTGGGACTGCTGCGCCACGGCCATCGGTAGCCACCGGCGCCGCTGGACCTTCGCGAGCACGCCGGCGGGAACCCGGCCGCGCCGAAGCGGTTCCGCCAGCACCCGGGCCGCCGCGACGGCGTCCTGCACGGCGAGGTTGACGCCGACACCGCCGACCGGCGACATCGTGTGCGCGGCGTCGCCGATGCACAGCACTCCCTCGCCGTGCCAGCGGCGCAGCCGGTTCATCTCCACCCGCAACAGCTTCACGTCATCCCACGAGCGCACCGATTCCAGCCGGGTTTCCGGCCAGCCGAACAGCTCGGCCAGCCGCGCCCTGAACACCGAGATGTCCTGCGCGCGCAGGGCCTCGTTCCGGCCCTTCCCGATCAGGTAGGACGTCTGGAAGTAGTCGCCGCGGTCCATGGTGACCGACGCCTGTCCGCCGCCGAAGTGGCCGAACACCTCGCCGTCGGTGTCGTCGTCGATCTTGGGCACCCGGACCTGCCACACGTCCATCGGCACGTCGAAGGAGATCTGCCGCAGCCCGGCCTCGCGGCGCACCACCGACCAGCGGCCGTCGCATCCGACGGTCAGCGGAGCAGCGAGTTCGCGCTCCACGCCGTCCGCGTCGCGGTAGTGCACCCCGGTTGTGCGACCGGCGCTGTCCCTGCTCAGTCCGGTCACGGCGCTGCACATGCGCAGCGTGAACGACGGCTCCTCGGCGGCCGCGGTGGCCAGCAGGTCGAGGAAGTCCCATTGCGGCACCATCGCGATGTGCCGGTACGGCTCGCGGAGCCGCCCGAAGTCGGCCATGACCACCGTTCGGGAGCCGACCTGGATGCGCATCTTCGCCAGCTTCCCGGCCGGGAACTTGGCGAAGCGCTCGCCGAGCCCGAGCTCGTCGAGCAGCCGCAACGTGGAGGGATGCACGGTGTCGCCGCGGAAATCCCGCAGGAAGTCCTGGTGCTTCTCCAGCACCGTCACCGCAACGCCGGCCCGCGCGAGCAGCAGGCCCAGCATCATCCCCGCCGGGCCGCCCCCGACGACGCAGCACTGCGTTCGATCCGTCATGACCACCACGCTAACAGAAACTTAGAGTCTATCTAATTTTAGATCCCGTGTAGAATCGGCGACCATGAGTGACCGGATCGGGCTGCGGGAACGGAAGAAGCGGCGCACCAAGCAGGCCCTGATCGAGGCGGCCATCCGGCTGTTCGACGAGAAGGGCTACGACAGCACGACCGTCGCCGAGATCGCGGCGGCCGCCGAGGTGTCGCCCGCGACGTTCTTCAACTACTTCGCGGCCAAGGACGAGGTCGTCTTCGCCGACGACGTGCTCTACGACGGCCTGCTCCAGGAGGCCTTCGCCGGTCGCTCCGCCGACGAGCAGCCGGAAGACCTGCTGCTGCGCACGATCCGCCAGCTCAGCACCGCCGACGCCTGGAGCTTCCCCTTCGACCACGAGCTGACCAGGATCCGGGCCCGGCTGATCGCCACCGTCCCGGCCCTGCGCGCGGGCGCCCTGCTCCGCAACGCCTCCCTGCAGCAGCGGCTCGCACACGCCCTCCGCGAGGCGTATCCCGCGGAGCTCGACGCGCTGCACGCCGCGGCGCTGACCGGGGCCCTGGTCGGCGCGATCGACGCGGCCATGCACTCCGACCTCGACGGCACCGACCGGGAACCGACCACCGAAGCCGTCCTGCAAGCCGCGGAGATCGCGCTGCGAGGCCGCCGTTGACGACAGCCCGCAAACCGGGGTCTTTGGCCCCTTGAGCGGACAGTTCCGACTCCCGCACGGTGAGTTCCTGGCAGTGCGCATGCCTGGCCTGCTGATCGAGCAGTGCTGGCGAGCGGAGGAGGCGGCGACATGACGACCCACGGAGCACGACACATGCACACCGGTTGGGTGGGATGGGTGTACTTCGCCGCCACCATCCTGCTGCTCGCCGGCATCGTCCAGGTGATCAACGGGGCGATCGCGTTCGCCCGCACCGGCACGACGTACGTGACGTCGGCCGGGTCGGCGGTGCAGGTCAGCTACGCCGGGGTCGGCTGGAGCTTCCTGATCACCGGTGTCGTGCTCGCCGCCACCGGAGTCGGGCTGTTCAGCGGTCGCACCTGGGCACGTGCCGTGGCCATCGCCATGGCGGTGATCAGCATCCTGACCAACATCGCCTTCTTCATGGCGTATCCGCTGTGGTCGGCGGTGGTGATCGTGCTCGACGTGATGGTGATCTACGCGCTGGTCGCCCACGGCCGAGAGGTCAGCCACAAGTAGCCCACGTGCGGCCTTGACCAGGCCTGACGGATCGCATCCGCCAGTTCTCGGCCGGATGCGACAGGCCACCGCCACGCTTCGCCGTCCGGCGAGCCCACGCGTCGATGGGCGATCCACTGTGGATCGCCCATCCCGGCTGCCCGGCTCGGCGCGCCGAGTACGCTGCGCCCGGAGATGCCCCACCGCGTTTGTCTCGCCACCCCGGCGTTCGTCGGTGCGGGCCGGGCCTGGAAGGAGCGCCGGGTGAAGCGGCCGACGATCATCGACATCGCCCGGGAGGTCGGCGTTTCGAAGGCCGCCGTCTCCTACGCGCTCAACGGGCGGGCCGGGGTCTCGCCGCAGACGCGGGAGCGGATCCTCGACGTCGCGGCGTCGATGGGCTGGCGAGCCAGCAGTGCGGCCCGCGCCTTGTCCAACGACCGGGCGGCGAACGTCGGAATCGTGCTCGCCCGCTCACCGGAGGTGCTGCGCACCGAGCCGTTCTTCATGCAGATGCTGGCCGGCCTGGAGCAAACCCTTTCCACGGACGGGTTTTCGCTGCAACTCGCGCTCGCGGCGGACACCGGCACGGAGCTGGCCACCTACCGGCGCTGGTGGGCGGAGCGGCGGGTCGACGGCGTGATGCTGACCGATCTCCGGGTCTCCGATCCGCGCCCGGAGCTACTGCGCGAGCTGGGGACGCCCGCGGTGTTCTTCGGCACCGCCGGGCCGATGCCGGGGATTCCGGTCCTGCGGGCCGACGAGGACGAGGCCATCCGCAGCGCGATCACGCACCTCGCGGAGCTCGGCCATCGCCGGATCGGCCACGTGCAGGGGCCGGCCGATCTCCAGCACACCGTTCGGCGAGCGGACGCGCTGCGTCGCGCCGTGCGTGAAACGCCGGGCCTCTCGGTGGGCCACGCGCCCGGCGAGTACACCGAGGAGGGCGGCATTCGTGCCACGCGCCGCCTGCTCGCGGCCCCGAATCCGCCGACCGCGATCATCTACGACAACGACGTGATGGCGGTCGCGGCCGTGGTGCACGCCGAGGAACTGGGCGTGCAGGTCCCGGCGGATCTTTCGGTGCTGGCGTGGGACGACTCGATGTTGTGCCAGGTGGTTCGCCCCGCCATCACCGCATTCGCGCACAGCGTCGTCGTGGATTCCGCCACCGCCGCGCGCATGCTCCTGGAGCTGATCGAGACCGGCTCGGCCGACGACGGTGAGCTGTCGCCGCGGCGACTGATGCCGCGCGGCAGCACCGCGACCGCTCCCGGCAACTGACCGAGCAACGGTAACGAAATGATCACGGCATTTTCCGGCCCTTCTGATTAACCGGTTAAGTCCCTAACTTGAGCCAGGGGTCCAACGACGGGCCCGACGAGGCCGAGGAGGCGTTCGTGCTCAAGCGCTCACTCCTGGCGGTGCCGCTGGTCGCGGCATTGCTCGCCGGCGTGCTGACCGGCTGCACAGCACCGGCCGACGACGACGACACGATCACCTACTGGGCGAGCAACCAGGGCAAGAACGCCGCGCAGGACCGCGAGATCCTCAGCGAAGAACTGGCCGAGTTCACCGCCAGGACGGGCATCGAGGTCAAGCTCGAAGTGATCGGCTGGTCCGATCTGCTCAACCGGATCCTCGGCGCGGCGACCTCCGGCGTCGGCCCGGACGTGGTGAACCTCGGCAACACCTGGGCCGCGTCCCTGCAGGCGACCGGCGCGTTCGTGCCCTTCGACGACGCGCTGATGAACCGCTTCGGCGGCCGGGACCGGTTCCTGGACAGCAGCATGAGCTCCGCCGGGATGCCCGGCCAGGCGCCGGCCTCGCTGCCGCTGTACGGGCTGTCCTACGGCCTGTTCTACAACAAGAAGCTGTTCGCCGAGGCCGGGATCACCGAGCCGCCCCGGAACTGGCAGGAGTTCATCGACACCGCGAAGCGGCTCACCGACCCCGGGCGCGGCCGCTGGGGGCTCACCATCCCCGGCGCCAGCTACACCGAGAACGCGCACTTCGCGTTCATGTTCGGCCGCCAGCACGGCACGCACCTCATCGACGAGCGCGGCAGCCCGTCGTTCGCGTCGCCGGAAGCCGTCGCCGCGGTGCAGCGCTACATCGACCTGATGGCCTCGGCCCGCGTGGTGGATCCGGACGACGCCGAGGAGGGCAACTCCTCCGGAGCGGCAGCGGATTTCGTGGACGGCGACGCCGCGATGCTGATCGCGCAGAACAGCGTCATCCCCACGCTGCACGACAACGGCATGGCCGAAGCGGACTACGGCGTCGTGCCGATGCCGGTGCCCGACCCGCTGCCGCCCGGCGGCCGGGCCGTGCGCAGCCACGTCGCGGGCTCGAACATCGCGGTGTTCGCCGACAGCCCGCGCCGGGAACAGGCCCTCCAGCTGGTCGAATTCCTCACCAGCAAGGAGGTCCAAGCGTCGCTGAACGAGAAGTACGGCACGCTGCCGGTGGTCGAGGACGCCCTTGGCGATCCGGCCTTCCACACGCCCAAGAACCAGGTGTTCGGCGAGGTGCTGGCCAGCGGCTCGGAAACCGTGCCGATGATCCCCAACGAGGCCCACTTCGAGACGACGGTCGGCGCGGCGATGCGCGACCTGTTCGCGGCCACCGCCACCGGGCGGCCGCCCAGCGCGGACGACGTGCGCGAGGCGCTGGCCGAAGCCGAGCAGAAGATGCGGGGAACCGGAGGATGACGGCCACCACCACCCCGCCGATCCCGGTGCGGCGTCGCAAGTGGACGCCGAGCAAGCGCGCGCTCCCCTACCTGCTGATCGCTCCCGCGCTGGCCTTCGAGCTGCTGGTGCACCTGGTGCCGATGCTCGGCGGCCTGTGGATGAGCCTGCTGGAACTGACCCAGTTCCACCTGCGGGACTGGATTCGCGCCCCGTTCGCCGGCCTGGACAACTTCGGCTTCGCCCTGGACCTCAACGGCGCGGGGGGCGCGGAACTCCTGCGCTCCTTCGCGGTCACGTCGGCCTACGCGGTCCTGACCGTCGGGCTGTCCTGGACGCTGGGACTCTTCGCAGCGACGCTGCTCCAGCGCAGCTTCCCCGGCCGCGCTGTGCTGCGCACGCTGTTCCTGGTGCCGTACGCACTGCCGGTCTACACCGCGGTCATGATCTGGAAGTTCATGCTCGACCGCAGCGACGGCATGGTCAACACCGTGCTGGCCGACCTCGGGATCGGCGCGGGCAACACCTTCTGGCTGCTGGGCGACAACGCCTTCGGCAGCATCGTCGTCACCTCGGTCTGGCGGCTGTGGCCGTTCGCGTTCCTCATCCTGATGGCCGGCATGCAGTCCATCCCGACCGACGTCTACGAACAGGCCACAGTGGACGGCGCCGGGATCTGGCAGCAGTTCCGGTCGATCACCGTGCCGATGCTGCGGCCGGTGAACCAGGTGCTGGTGCTCGTGCTGTTCCTGTGGACGTTCAACGACTTCAACGTGCCCTACATCCTGTTCGACAAGTCGGTGCCGGGCGCGGCGAACCTGCTGTCCATCCACATCTACGGCAGCTCGTTCCTCACCTGGAACTTCGGGCTGGGCTCGGCGATGTCCGCGCTCCTGCTGCTGTTCCTGCTGCTGGTCACCGCGGGCTACCTGGCCTTCACGTCGCGGAGGTTGAAAGATGTCTGAACCGCGGTGGTTCCGCCTCCTGCGGGTGGCCGGGCTGACCTTCCTCGCGCTGTTCACCGCACTGCCGCTGTACGTCATGGTGACCTCGGCGGTGAAGCCGCTGGCCGACGTGCAGGACCGGTTCCGGTGGCTGCCGGTGAACATCACGTTCGAGCCGTTCGTCGACATGTGGTCCACGATCTCGCTGGCCGACTACTTCGTGAACAGCACGATCGTGGCCCTGGGCGCCGCGGCGCTGTCGGTGACCATCGCCGTGTTCGCCGCGTACGCGATCAGCCGGTTCCGCTTCCGCGGCCGGAACGTGTTCCGCATCGTCGTGCTGTCCACCCAGATGTTCCCCGGCATCCTGTTCCTGCTGCCGCTCTACCTGATGTACGCCACGATCGGCAGGCTGACCGGCATCGCCCTGCACGGCAGCCACCTCGGCCTGATCATCACCTACCTGACGTTCTCGCTGCCGTTCGCGATCTGGATGCTGGTCGGCTACTTCGACTCCATCCCGAAGGACCTGGACGAGGCGGCGCTGATCGACGGCGCGAGCCCGGTGAGCGCCCTGCTCAGGGTGGTGCTGCCCGCCGCGCGGCCGGGGATCGCCGCAGTGGCGATCTACGCGTTCATGACCGCGTGGGGCGAGACCCTGTTCGCCTCGATCATGACCGATTCGGGTTCGCGCACGCTCGCGGTCGGGCTCCGCGAGTACGCCACGCAGACCTCGGTGTACTGGAACGAGGTGATGGCGGCGTCGCTGGTCGTCAGCATCCCGGTGGTCATCGGGTTCCTGCTGCTCCAGCGCTACCTGGCCCAGGGGTTGACCGCGGGCGCGGTCAAGTGACCCGTTCGCTCCACCAGCCGAGAAAGGGCAATCGATGCGACGCAACTCCGCCAAGGTGACGGTGGCCGGGGAACCGGCCGTGTGGCTCGGCGCGAACTTCTGGTCGCGCACCGGCGGGCCGCTGATGTGGCGGAACTACTCCCCGCAGGTCGTGCGCGAGGAACTGCGCGTGCTCCACGAGCACGGCCTGCGGCAGACGCGTTCCTTCTTCTACTGGCCCGACTTCATGCCCACCCCGGAGAGCATCGACGCGGCGAAGGTCGAGCACTTCGCGGACTTCCTGGACGCGCACCGGGAGATCGGCATGTCGTCGATCCCGACCTTCATCGTGGGGCACATGTCCGGCGACAACTGGGATCCGGCGTGGCGGGACGGCCGCGACCTCTACGCCGACGTCTGGCTGGTGTCCCGGCAGGCGTGGTTCGTGCAGCGGATGACCGAGCGCTTCGCCGCGCACCCGGCGGTCGCGGGCTGGCTGATCAGCAACGAGATGCCGATCTACGGCCGGCTGCGGCACGAGCCGAAGGCGCCGACCGAGCAGGTGACCAGCTGGGCGCAGCTGATGGTGCAGGCGGTGCGGGCCGGCGGCGGGCACCAGCCCGTGTCGCTGGGAGACGGCGCGTGGGGCATCGAGGTCACCGGCACGGACAACGGCTTCTCGGTCCGCGAGACCGGTGCGCTGGTGGACTTCGTCGGCCCGCACGTGTACCGGATCGACAACGACCCCGTGCGCCAGCACCTCGGCGCGGCGTTCATCTGCGAGCTGGCCGCGGTGGCCGGCAAGCCGGTGGTGCTGGAGGAGTTCGGCCTCTCCAGCGACCAGGTGTCGCCGGAGCACGCCGGGCACTACTACCGGCAGATGTTGCACAACTCGCTGCTCGCCGGATCGACCGGCTGGGTGGCGTGGAACAACACCGACTACGACAACCTGATCGGACAAGGCCCGTACTCGCACCACCCCTTCGAGATGCACTTCGGCATCACCGACAACGCCGGGAACCCGAAGCCACCGCTGCACGAGCTGGCCGCGTTCGCCGATGTTCTGTCCACTGTAGATTTCGACCGTTGCGAGCGCACCGACGCGCAGGCGGCGCTGGTGGTGACCGAGTACCTGGAACGCGGCTACCCGTTCAGCCAGGACGACGACCGGCCGCTCATCTTCGACTCGCTGCAGCAGGCGTACGTGGCCGCGCGCGAGGCCGACCTGCCCATCGGGTTCACCAGGGAACGCGACGGCATCGACCCGGACTGCTCGCTGTACCTGCTGCCCTGCACCAAGCAGATCCAGGGGCCGACCTGGCAGCGGCTGCGCGAACGGGTGGCGGAGGGCGCGGTGCTGTACCTGTCCTACACCGCGGGCGAGGTCGGGCACCACCGGCAGCCGTGGATCCCCTACCTGGACGAGACTTTCGGCGTCGCGAAGGAGATGACCTACGGCGTGGTCGACGAGGTGGCCGACGAGGTCGTCGAGTTCACCTTCGCCGAGGACTTCGGCGGCATCGCCGAAGGCGAGGTGCTGCGCTTCCGGGTCGGCGGCAACGAGCACGGCCGGGCGTACCTCCCGGTCCAACCGCGCGGAGCGACGGTGGTGGCCACCGACGCGCACGGCAGGCCGGCCCTGCTGCGCCACCGCAGCGGGCGAGGCGAGGCCGTGCTGTGCACGTATCCGGTCGAGCACTTCGCCGCGCGGAACGCGCGCGTCAACCCGGAGGACACGCACCGGCTTTACGCGGCGCTGGCCGAGATCGCCGGCGTTGAGCGGCCGATCGAGGTCGACGATCCGCGGGTGTTCGCGGACACGCTCCGGCACGAGGACGGGCGGCGGTTCGCCTGGCTCGTCAGCCAGCACGGCCAGGAGGTCACGACAACGCCGCGCGCGAACGGTTTTTCCTTGCACGACAGCAAAACCGGTGAAGCACTTTCCAAGGTCACGCTCCCCGCCTACGGCGTCCAGGTCGTCGAGCTGCACGCGGAGCGGTAGCACCGGGGCGGGGGGGGGTTGTGTTGGTGGTGTTTGGCCAAGAAAAAAAAAGCACACAGACGTAACGTGGGGCTGTCGAAGGACAGAACGCCCGGGGGAGGAGT
>NZ_JBFAKG010000017.1:52755-89655 GCF_040655595.1 Saccharopolyspora sp. NPDC050389 | reverse complement strand
CCACGGTATTCAGCCGCGTGACGGTGGTGGCGCCTACAACTCGCATCGACCTGGCGCTTCCCGCAGACGTAGCGGTGGCCGACCTGTTGCTACGGCCGTGTCATGTCGGGGCGAAAGTCCCTTGCCCCGCGGCTCGGATGGTGAGTGGTCGGCGGAGCCCATGCGACCGGCTTTCCGCCGGTGTACAACGGGGGCGTACCGACCCATGCGGACATCGGTCGCTCGTGCTTCTCACGAGCATTCCGCAGTCACCACTCATCCCGCTGCTCGTGGGGAGACGTAATGAAGATCGTGTGCATCGGGGCCGGGCCGGCCGGCCTGTACCTGGCCATTTCGGCGAAGCTCCGGGACGCAGGCCACGAAATCACGGTGATCGAACGGGACCCGCCGGGCGCCACCTACGGCTGGGGCGTCGTGTACTGGGACGACCTGTTGGACACGCTCTACGCCAACGACCGGGAGAGCGCCGAGCAGATCCGCGCCGCCTCGACACTGTGGCAGGAGCAGGTCGTCTCGCTGCACGGCACCGACCACGCCTACCTCTCCGGATACGGCTACAGCATCAACCGCGCTCCGATGCTGGAGATACTCACCGAGCGGGCGATCCAGCTGGGCGTCGACGTCCGGTTCGAACACGCCGCGGAGGATCTGTCGGAGTTCTCCGACGCCGATCTGATCGTCGTCGCCGACGGCGCGAACAGCCGCACCCGGCAGCGCTACGCCGACGAGTTCGGCACCCAGGTCGACCAGGGCCACAACCCCTACATCTGGCTGGGCACGGACCGGGTGTTCGACATGTTCACCTTCGACTTCGAAGAAACCCCGGAAGGCTGGATCTGGTTTCACGCCTATCCGTCCAGCGCCGGCATCAGCACCTTCATCGTCGAATGCCAGGACACCACCTGGCGGCGACTCGGGTTCGACCGGCTCGGCGACGACGAGGGCATGCGGTTGATGGAGGAGATCTTCGACCGGCCGCTGGGCGGGCACTCGCTGATCAGCTCCTCCCGCGGGAAACCCGCCTCGTGGCAGCGGTTCACCCAGGTCTACAACCAGACCTGGCGCTACGACAACATGATCCTCATCGGCGATGCCGCGCACACCACGCACTTCACGCTCGGCTCCGGGACCCGGCTGGCCATCATCGACGCGGTGATGCTCGCGCAGAAACTGCTGGATCGCGATCAAACTGCCATGGCGCTCAAGGAGTTCGACGAGGAAGGCCACGCCGCGCTGCGCATCGCGCAGGCATCGGCGCGCACCAGCATGGCATGGTTCGAGAACACCGACCGCTACACCGACCGCAACGCCGTGGACTTCTGCTACGCGATGTCCGGCCGGAACAGCTTGCAGCCGCCCTGGCGCTACCAGCAGCACCTGCTGACACAACACCTGATGGCGCGCAAGGCCCAACGACTGGCCAACGTCGGCCTGCGCTGGGCGCAGGCGCGGCGGCGCGGCGAGTCCAGGCGGCGCTTGGCGACGCGAACCGGCTGACGTCACCGGCGGCCGGTGCCGCCGGAGCCGATACCTCGGCGGACATCGCCGGGACTGTGCGCCTCCCGGTCCGGGTGGCGCACGGTGCTGGAGTGCAGCTGCCAGGGAACGCTGGTGACCATCACGCCCGGCACGAACAGCAACCGGCCCTTGAGCCGCAGCGCGCTCTGGTTGTGCAGCACGTTCTCCCACCAGTGCCCGACCACGTACTCCGGGATGTAGACGCAGACGACGTCGCGTGGGCTGGTGCGACGGATGTGCTTGACGTAGTCGACGACCGGCTTCGTGATCTCCCGGTACGGTGACTCGATCACCTTCAGCGGCACGCCGATGTCCCGCTCCTCCCACTGCTGCTGCAACGCGCGCGTCTCCGCGTCGTCGACGTTGATCGTGATCGCCGTCAGCGTGTCCGGCCGGGCGGCGCGGGCGAAGTTCAGCGCCCGCACCGTCGGCTTGTGCAGTGTGGACACCAGCACGATCGCGTGCACCCGGCTGGGCAGCGTGGCCGGTTCGTCGTCCAGCCGAAGTTCGTCGCGGACCTGGCCGTAGTGCCGGGAGATCGACCGCATCAGCAGGTACAGCACCGGAATCGCGATCACCACCAGGTAGGCGCCGTGGGTGAACTTGGTGACCAGCACGACCACCAGCACCACCGCGGTCATGCCCGCGCCGAAGCCGTTGATCAGCCGCGAGCGGTGGATCCTGCGTCGCCGCGCGGGCTCGGTGGTGGCGGCCAGTTCCCGGTTCCAGTGCCGGACCATGCCGATCTGGCTGAGGGTGAACGAGGTGAACACGCCCAGGATGTAGAGCTGGATCAGCCGCGTCACCGATCCCTCGTAGAGGTAGATCAGCCCGCCGGCGACCAGCGAGAGCAGCACGATTCCGTTGGAGTACGCCAGCCGGTCGCCCCGGGTGTGCAGCTGCCGGGGCAGATAGCGGTGCTGGGCCAGGATCGAGGCCAGCATCGGGAACCCGTTGTACGCCGTGTTGGCTGCCAGGACCAGGATCAGCGCCGCGCTGGCCTGCAGGTAGTAGAACAGGAAGGTGTTGTCGCCACCGAAGACCGCGGCGGCGATCTGCGCGATCACGGTCCGCTGCGGATCGTTCTCGCAGTCGCCGGCGAAGCCGATCAGGTCGCAGGTGTTCTCCGCGACGCGGACCTGGGAGATCATCGCCAGCAACGTCACGCCGCTGAACATCGTGATCGCGATGATGCCCATCGCCAGCATCGTGCGGCCGGCGTTGACGGCCTTCGGGCGCCGGAAGGCGGGCACGCCGTTGGAGATCGCCTCGACTCCGGTCAGCGCGGTGCAGCCCGACGAGAAGGCGCGCAGCACCAGCAGTGACAACGCGAGCCCGGTCAGCCCGACCTGCTCCGGCTTGATGTCGTACCCGGCGCTCTCCGCCACCGGCGGCGCGCCCAGCGCGGTCCGCACCAGCCCGACGACGATCATCAGCCCGACCCCGGCGATGAACAGGTAGGTCGGCACCGCGAAGGCCCGGCCGGACTCCCGCACGCCGCGGAGGTTGATCGCCATCAGCACGACGATGAACAGCAGGTTGATGCCGACCCGGTGCTCGTTGAGCTCCGGCACCGCGGAGATGATGTTGTCCACCCCGGCCGCGACCGACACCGCCACGGTCATCACGTAGTCCACCAGCAGGGCACCGGCGACCACCAGGCTCGCCGACGGGCCCAGGTTCTCCGAGACGACCTCGTACGAACCGCCGCCGCTGGGATAGGCGTGCACCACCTGCCGGTAGGACGCCACCACGACCGCCAGCAGCACCACGACCGCCAGCCCGACCCACGGCGTCAGGTGCAGGAACATCAGCCCGCCCAGCGACAGCACGAGCAGGATCTCCTGGGTCGCGTAGGTGACCGACGACAGCGGGTCGCTGGCGAAGATCGGCAGCGCCAGCCGCTTCGGCAGCAGCGTCTCGCCCAACCGGTCGCTGCGCACCGGCCGGCCGACGACCAGGCGTTTCAGCACCTCACGCAGCCGCACGGGCTCAGCGTAGGCCCGGCCGCACCGATCCGGCCCTTCGAAAGACCCGGCCGTGTCGGCACGGAGAACCCGTCATCCGGCCGATCGGGCGATGTTGTGTTGATCACCATTTTTGAGGCGTTTGTCCGGAACCCGGTGATCTGTTTCTCCGTTGCTACGGGCATGGGCGATGATCCTGGAAGTACCTGCCGCGTCTCTCGCCAGCCGAGGGGCGCGGACCTCGCCGAGCCGCTGACGCCGCACGTCGGCCGCCCGAACCGAACCGCCTGCCACGAGCCGGCAGGCCGCGCCTCCCGCGCGGAGTCGCGTCACGACCGCATCTCGACGCCGCCCATGACGCCGCGCAGCGTCCGTTCAGGACCGCCTGGAGGAGTCGAATCCGGCGCGTTTCCGCGCCGTGCAGCCGAGAATTCTCCGGCGCTCCTCCCCCAGGTGGCCAACCGCTCCTCCTCTTCTCCGCACGGCATCGCGGCATTCCGGGAACGCCACGACGCGTGCGCGGCGGCTCGCGGCCGCATCGGACCGCGCTGACATCCGATCCGGCAGAGGAGCCGCACGACCCGCAACCGTTCGACAACACGCACCGCAACTGATCGACAGCGAAGAGACAAGAAAGGGCCAGCAGAATGGTCTTCAAGAAGCTCCTGGGCGCGCTCGGCGTCGGCGGCCCGTCGGTGGACACCGTGCTGCGCCACCCGCACGTCCGCCCGGGCGAGAACCTCGCCGGGGAAGTCCGCATCACCGGCGGAAACCAGGACGTCACCGTCGAGAGCGTCGCGCTCGGCTTCGTCACCCGCGTCGAAACCGAACACGGCGGCCACGACGGCCACGCCGGGGTGGAGTTCCACCGCGCCGTGGTGGCCGGGCGGTTCACTCTGAGCGAGGGCGAGAACAAGACCATCCCGTTCGAGCTCCCCGTGCCGTGGGAAACGCCGATCACCAGCGTCTACGGGCAGCACCTGCACGGCATGACGCTTGGCGTGCGCACCGAGCTGGCCATCGCCAAGGTCGCCGACAAGGGCGATCTAGACCCGGTGTCGGTGGAACCCCTGCCCGCGCAGGAAAAGGTGCTGGAGGCCTTCTCCCAGCTCGGTTTCCACTTCAAGAGCGCCGACCTGGAGCACGGCCGATTGCACGGTGTTCGCCAGGAACTGCCGTTCTTCCAGGAGATCGAGTTCTACCCGCCGCAGCAGTTCGCCGGGCGGATCAACGAGGTCGAGCTGACCTTCGTCGCCGGCCCGCACGGACTGGACGTGGTGCTGGAGGCCGACAAGCGCGGCGGTTTCTTCACCCCGAGCCAGGACGCCTTCGGCCGCTTCCACGCCAGCCACGAGGAAGCTCTCACCACCGACTGGGCCGGGCAGATCCACGGCTGGCTGGAGCAGGCCGCCGAACGCCGCGGCGGCGCGGGCCACCACGGCCATGACCACCACGGCTACGGCCACCACCCGCACGGGTACCACGACGAGCACCAGCGGCGCGGCTCCGGGATGGGCGGCATGGTCGCCGGCGCCGCACTCGGCGCCGGTGCCGGGATCCTCGGCGGCATGGTCGTGGGCGAGGTACTGGAAGAGGTTTTCGAGGGCGACGAAGAAGAATTCTGATCCTCCTCGCGGCGGGCGCCGGGAATCCGTTCCCGGCGCCCGCCGCGCGACGGTCCGCTCAACTCCCGTCGGGGCCACCCGATAGATTGATCAACATCGTTGTTTCCGCCGCGATCGGGAGTACTTGGTGAGCACGCGCGAACGCGTTCGCGAGCGGGTCGACGCGCCACTCACCCAGCGAGTGGTCATCGCCGGCACCACGTTCACCGTCCTCGACCTCTTCATCGCCGTCGCCGTGTCCGCGATGGAATCCCAGGTGCGCCGCGACCGCGACGACGACGGTGAAACGGTTCGAGCGCTGCTCACCGAAGTCCGGGAACTCCGCACCGCACCCGCCGATTCCTGACCGGCGGACGGACGGCTACGTCTCGCCCGGCACGACGAGGTGACCGCCGATGCCGAGGACGCCGCTGACGAACTCCCTGGCCATCTCGATCTCCTCAGGCGAGCAGTCGACCAGCACCTTGATCTCGGCGTCCCGCTTGGCCAGGTCCGCGGTGAGCAGGACGCCCGCCACGCCCGCGCCCGCCGCCGAGCCGACGAAGACGTCGATGCCTTCGCCGTCACCGCCGGTGGTTCCCGCGAGGTAGCAGTAGGCGAGCGGGTAGCTCACGTCCGGGATGCGCGGGTGCGGTCGTCCCCTCGGCCGGTCGACGACGATCTCGCCGTGCCGCACGAGGTCGGCCAGCGCGGCGAAGAACCGCGCAGATCCGTGATGCGCACCGTCCAGCGCTTCGGTTCCCATGAACTCAGCCCAGGAACTGGTCGTAGAGGAGGTAGGCGTTCAGGCCGATGATCAGCGTCGTGATCGTCGTCATCACCGCCGTCAGCCAGCGCGGGTTCGCGAAGTCGCCCATGACCGAGCGGTCCCTCGTCACCAGCAGCAGCGGGATCAGCGCGAACGGGATGCCGAAGCTCAGCACGACCTGGCTGAAGTTGAGGACGTCGGTTGGGTTCATGCCGAGCATGATCACCGCGAGCGCGGGCGTCATCGTGATCAACCGGCGCAGCAGCAGCGGAATCCGGAAGTTGATGAACCCGGCCATCACGACCTGCCCGGCGAAGGTGCCGACGCTGGAGGACGAGATCCCCGACGCCAGCAGCGCGACCGCGAACACCAGGGCCGCGGTGCCGCCGGCGAACGTGGCGAGGCCCGCGTGCGCGTCCTCGATGCTGCTGATCCCGGTGTTGCCGCTGGTGTGGAACAACTTCGCGGCCATGACCAGCATCGACAGGTTGATCATCCCGGCGAGGCCGAGCGCGATGATCACGTCCCAACGCTCGAAGCGCAGCACCTTGCGGCGGTCGTCGTCGTTCGAGCAGGCCACCCGGCGGCTCGTGAGCGCCGAGTGGAGGTAGACCACGTGCGGCATCACGGTGGCGCCGACGATCCCGACCGCGAGGTAGGCGCTGCCGGCCGGCAGCGTCGGCACCAGCCCGGCGATGGCCTGGGCGGGCTCCACGCCGATGCGCAGCAGCTGGTAGGCGAAGCCGGCGATGATCAGCAGCAGCAACCCGGCGATCGCCCGCTCGAAGGGCCGGTAGCCGCGCGCCTGCAGGCCCAGCAGCGCGAACGCGACGACCGCGGTGATCAGCGCCGCAGGCACCATCGGGATGCCGAACAGCAGGTACAGGCCGAGCGCGGCGCCGACGAACTCGGCGAGGTCGGTCGACATGGCGACGATCTCCGCCTGCAACCACAGTCCCCACCGCACCGGCCGGGAATTCCGTTCCCGGCACACCTCGGGCAGCGTCTTGCCGGTGACCACGCCGATCTTCGCGGACAGGAACTGCACCGGCATCGCCATCAGGTTGGCCAGCACCACGACCCACACCAGCGCGTAGCCGAACTCCGCGCCGGCGCCGATGTTGGTCGAGAAGTTGCCGGGATCGACGTAGGCGATGGCGGCGATGAACGCGGGCCCCAGCATCGCGAGCGCGCCGCGCACCCGCCCCCGCCCGAGCACCTGGCCGACGGCCTCCTGGGTGTTCCGCTCCGCATCGACCTCGGTCACGCCCATCGGTCCACCTGTGCCGCTCCCTGCGCGCCGATGACGGCCTCCTGCCGGTACGCGCGCGGAGCCCCGACCGGCCCGCGCGAACGATAGTTCGTCTCTCCGTCCACGAGGTTACGGTATGACGAAAAATCGTTTTCGAAAACCCCCACCCGGCCGCTGCGCCGTCTGCGCAGCTGCTCGCACCCGGCGCGTCCGGAGCCCGAGTCCTACACTCCGGTTACCGATTCCGCCGCTCCAGACCGGCCGAATCGCGCAAATGGGGGCAAGTCAACTCGGGTTGTGGAGTCACCGATGGCCGAGGAAAACCAACGCCGCCGCGGCTACCGAGCAGGACTCGGCGGCGAGATGCTGGCCGAATTCCTGGGAACCTTCGTCCTGATCCTGCTGGGATGCGCGTCGGTCGCGGTAGCCGTCGCCGGGCTGCCCGGCTCGGGGCGGCAATCCGACGCCTTCGGGCCCGCGAACTGGCTGATCGTCGCGTGGGGCTGGGGATTCGCCGTGGTGTTCGGCGTCTACGTCGCGGGCGGCGTCAGCGGCGCGCACATCAACCCGGCGGTGACGCTCGCCTTCGCGGTGCGGCGGGCCTTCCCGTGGGTGAAGGTCGTCCCCTACGTCGTCTCCCAGGTCGTGGGCGCGTTCCTCGCCGCGGCGCTGGTGTACTCCGTGTACAGCTGGGCGATCGACGCGTTCAACGCCAAGGCGGGCCTCGCCCGCGACCAGTCCCTGGACACGTTCGCGATCTTCGCCACCTTCCCGGCCAAGTACTTCGACGGATCGTGGTGGGGACCGCTGCTGGACCAGATCGTCGGCACCGCGATCCTGGTGCTGCTCATCTTCGCACTCACCGACACCCGCAACACCGCGCCGGCCGCCAACCTCGGGCCGTTCCTGATCGGCCTGGCCGTCACCGTGATCGGCATGACCTTCGGGCCCAACGCCGGCTACGCGATCAACCCGGCGCGCGACTTCGGCCCTCGCCTGTGGACGTTCATCTCCGGCTGGGGCGACATCGCCCTGCCCGGAACCTACCAGTGGTTCAGCGCCTACTTCTGGATCCCCATCGTCGGGCCGCTCATCGGCGGCGTCATCGGTGCGGTCGTCTACGACCTGTTCATCGGCCAGGTCGTCGCGGCCCGCGCGGCACCGCCGGAAACCGGGCGGGTGAACAAGGACGCGAGCTGAGGCCGATGGCCGCGGGCCCGGTTAATCCGACCCGGTAGCGGCGCGGTCCGCCGGATTACGACGGGAATCTTCCCGGGTACACCCATTTCGAACATCGGGATGGGTGGCGGTGGCTATGACGCAGCAATACCTCGTCGGCGAACTGTCGTTTCGGTTGGCACTACTGCAGGACGTGGCCGATCCGCCGGCCGCAGACCGGTTCGCGAGTCTGCGCCGGGAGGTGGAGGCGGCGCTGCCGGATGCGCTGGGCCCGGCGGTCGCGCGGGCGATCCGGCTGGTCGACGAGTGCTGCTGGGACTCGGTGCGCCGGGGCGACGTCACCGCGTTCGACGCCCTGGCCGCGTGGTCGGCGGAGCTGCACGAGTTCGCCTCCTGCGCGCGCCTGCTCGATCAGGAGGCCAGGAAATGACCGCGGCACGAGAGCCGCCGGGGCGACCGGCGATGTGTCCACATTGGCCGATCAGGGTGTTCGACGAGCATCCGCCGGCCGCACGAGCCGCGGGATCTCGTCGACGAGGGTCGCGGCGGCCGCGACATCGCCGGACAACGGGCGTTCCCGGGTATCTGGATCCAGCGCGTCGCACGCCCGCTCGTAAACCGCGCGGACCGGTTGCGCTGGGCTGACGCCGCGCAGCCGGTTCGCGCGGACCGCGGCCACGAGTTCGCAGGCCAGCACAAGTCGATACGCGTCCGCGGCGCGCCGGGTCTGCCTGGCCGCCTGCGGGGCGAAGCTCGCGTGTTCTTCGGCGCCTCTGGACAGCACGATGTGGCCGAGCGTCGCGGGGAACGCCGCAGCGCGCAGCTCGGCGAGCGCGGAGCCAGCGCCGTATTCGAGCGCCATGATTCCCGAGCTGCCGGGCGGTCCGGCCGCCAGGAACGGGCGCAGCCCGGTCATGTCGGGTTCGGTGAGCATCGCCAGCCTCCCGGCCGACAACTGCGCGGTGGAGAGCATCGCCAGCCGCAACCGGTCCAGCGCGAGGGTCAGCCCAGCGGCGTGGAATCCGCCGTGGTGGCGGGCGGTCGCCGGTTCGCCGGTCGTGATCAACGGGTTCTCGGCGGACGAGTTGATCTCCACCACGAGGACCGCGTCGGCGTCGGCCACCGCATCCACTGCGGGGCCGTGCACCTGCGGGAAGCACCGCAGCCCGAACGGGTCCTGGATCCGGCGGCCCGGGGCCACCTCGCCGCCGAGCAGCGCCAGCATCTCGGCCGCGACCCGGGATGCGCCGGCGTGCGGGCGGCCGGCGTGCACCTCGGGCGCGAACGGCTCGGTCGAGCCGTCCACGGCGAGCGAGGTCAGCGCCGCGATCGGAACGGTCGCCGCCACGAGGCCCTGCACCGCAGCCACCGCCAGCGCCGCCTGGCCGATGGTCAGGGCGTTGCTGCTGATCAACGCCAGCGCCTCGCCATCGGTCAGGGCGACCGGAGCCGGACCGCGACCGATCCAGCTCGCCTCGCCCGCCAGGGCCAGCCCTAGCTCGGCCAGCGGCCCGAGATCGCCGGTTCCGACCGCGCCGTGCTCGTGCACCTCCGGGTACGCCCCGGCGTTGAGGGCCGCGGCCATCGCCTCGGCGAGCCCTGCCCGCAGACCAGTACCGCCGCGCAGAATCTGGTTCAACCGGACGGTCAGCATCGCCCGCACGTCCCGTTCCGGCAGCAGGTTCCCGATCCCGCTGGCATGGCTGCGCAGCAGCCGCATCCCGTGCGCCGCGCCGCCTGGCACCACTTCGGAGCGGTTGGCGCCGACGCCGGTGGTGCGCCCGTAAACCGGCCCCGCCACCGCTGCTGCCGCGCCGAGCCGGGCCAACGCGGCGGGCGGGACACCGATCGCCACCTGGTCGTCGACGATCCGCACAACATCCACAATGGACATCTCGGTGCCGTCGAGGAGCACGGGATCTCCGGTGCGCACCGCGGTCATGACTCCTTCCCTCCCCGCGGAACCCGCGCTGGGTCAGACGAGCGCCGTGTTGTCGATGGGGCGCAGTTCTTCTGCGTAGGACACGGAAACACGCCGGATCACGCCGTCGGCGACGGAGTACTGGCCCATCCGCCACAGCGGCGGCGAATAGGCGTGGATCGAGACGCTGTGCCGCTCCTTGCCGGTGAGCCGGTGGATGTGGTCGGGGCCGCAGCCGTACCCGAGGCCGGCGGCGACCTCGGTGGCCACGCTCGGCCCGGCCACGGCCAAGTTGTGCTCGACGAGCGCACCGCGGGCCACCGCGACCGCGAACGAGGAGATGTCGTGGTCGTGCCAGCCCGTGTCGTTCTCCGGCGTCCAGCACAACACCCAGACGTCGACGTGCGCGTCCCGGTGCAGCGATGCGTAATGCCGCTTGTCGTCGCTGAACGCGACGTGATGCCGCCACACCTCCGGCCGGCGCGCGAGATCCGCGACCAGACCGAGCAGTTCGCCCTGGTCGAGGTAGCGCCCGGGCAGCGTTTCGAGGGTGAAACCGCCCGGCACCTCGCCGATCCGGCGCGCTCGCCTGGCGGGCAGGCCGGGCGCGGTGGGTTCGCCGATCACGGTGATCCTCCTTCGAGCAGACGACGTGGGTTCGAGCAGCGGATGGCCCGGGCGGCGGCCTCCCCCAGCCCAGGATCGGCCGGCTCGGCGTAGGGCCGGTCGCTGCCGAGGACGACCGGGTCGATCCCGAGCACCCGGACGAGCGCATCCACCCCGCGCGGCCCGTACGACGAGGTGTCGACGAAGACGCCCGGATCGACGCGGTCGAACACCCCTCCCCTGGCCACCAGCCGCTCGTGGTGCACCGGCGCCAGCCCGGCTCCGGCGGCGAAGCAGATCCGCAGCTCCGGGAGCAGCGCGCGGCCCGTGACGTGCCAGGACCACCACGCCGCCTGCAGCTGAGCCACGTAGTCGACGACCGGCGGCCACCAGCCGGGCACGTCATCGGCCGGGCAGGTCGCCGCGCCCGGGTGCACGAACACCGGCCGGTCCGCCTGCTCGCACACCGCGAGCAGCGCGGCGATGCGTTCCACGTCGGCCGGTTTCCGCATGGCGTCGGCCGGGATCTGCAGGCCTGCGCAGCCCCTGCCGAGCGCCTCCCGCACCCGCTCCTCGTCGGGCTCCAGCACGTTGGCCGCCGCCCACGGCCGGAACGGATCGGGCAACGCCGAGGCGCCGCGATGCCATGCGTCCAGCAGCGGCTCCGCTTCATCCGGCGGCAGCCATTCGATGCCGAGCGGGCTGGAAAGCGAAACCAGCGCGACCGCCGTCCCGGCCTCGGCGTCGCGAGCCGCGCGCCCGGCCGGCTCGTGATCGGCCGGATCCACCTCGAACGGCGGCTCGCCCGCCAGGTGCAGCGTCCAGCCGCGCAGCAGCGGTGGATCCGCGCGTGCGCGCAACGCGTCGACGAACTCCGCGGGCCACAGGTGCTGGTGCACGTCGATCACCGGATCGGACACGGCCACGCCCTTGTGAAGCGGTTCAGTGAACGGTTTCAGTGAACCGCCTCAGTGCTCGCGCGGTCAAGGGCCGAACGCACGCATCCGCCACGCGCTAGGCTTTCCAGGTGCAACGCCGCAAGCGGCCCACGATCAAGGACATCGCGGCGGAGACGGGGCTCTCCCCGGCCGCCGTGTCCTACGCGCTCCGCGGTCTGCAAGTGCCCCCGGAAACCCAGCAGCGCGTGCGGGAAGTCGCCGACCGCCTCGGCTACGAGGCCGACCCGGTGGCCCGCGCGCTGGCCAGCGGACGCACCGGCATGGTGGGTGTGCTGTGCAGTTCGCTGGAAGACCTGTGGCAGCAGAACTTCGCCACCACGCTCGGCAGGCGCTTCCTCGCCGCCGACCGCAACACGCTGTTCATGGACTCCGCCGCCGATCCCGCGCGCGAGGCCCTGCTCGCCAAGAACCTCCTCGACCAGCGGGTCGACGCGCTCGTCACGATCCCCGTCGATCCGACGTCCCGGCACTGGCCGGAAGCCGCCGAGCGGACCATGCTCGTCGCGATCGGCGACCCGCTGCCCGGGGCGGCCACTGCCGCCGAGGTGGTGTTCGACAACGGCCTGGGAGTCACCGACGCGCTGAAAACGCTCAGCGCCGCCGGGCACGACGAGATCCTGGTGCTGACGCCGGGACCGCGGCTGATGCGCCAGCGGCCCGCGGAGAAGGTCGTCCGCGAGGTCGCGCAGGAACTGCGGATGAGCCTGCGCATCGTGGCCTGCCCGAACGACCTGACCGGCGCCGCCGAGGTCGCGCGGACCGCGCTCGCCGAGAAACCCCGGCCCACGGCGGCGTTCTGCCTCACCGACTCGATGGCCTACGGCGTCTACGAGGCCGCACGCGATCTCGGCCTGGCCATTCCCGCCGACCTCTCGGTCCTCGGCTACGACGACCACCCGGTGTCGCGCCTGCTGACGCCGGCGCTGTCCACCTACCGCTGGGACGTGGGAACCGTCGTCGACGCGGTCGTCGAGCGCGTGCTCAAGGCGGTCGACAAGAACCGGCGGAGCCGGCGCAAGCTCATCGCCCCGGAACCGAAGCACCGCGACTCGGTGGCCGAACCGCGCCGCTGAACGCGGGCATCCATCCACAGTGGCCCGTCCGCGACGCCGTGGAGGTTCCCAATTTCAAAGGCGATTTCAGAAATGGGCTCACGTAGCGGTGCGGGTAGCGGCCCCCTGCGGGAGTTGCGGCCGCCGTCTGGACTGTGGGATCCCCGATTTGTGCATGCCCAATACGCGGCTTCGGAGCTGTCCTCGCCAAGAACCCCGGCGGGGCGGGCGCTGCCTGAAAACCCGCGGCGGTGCGAGCTGAGTTCCTCACCGCATGCGGCTGACGCCGCATTCTGAAAGGACCCGTTAGGCAAAATTGGAACACCCACCGAGCCCGGCTGCGCCGCTCGGCTCGGGTTACGGGAGCGGGTTCTCCTCGACGAGGGATTCCGGGGCCGAGAGCCGCCAGGCCTCGTACACCAGCTCGGCGAGCTCGTCGGCGTCGATCTTGGGCAGGTGCACGACGACCCAGCCGTAGCCGCCCGCCGTGAACTGCACCTCGAACACCTCCGGCCGCTCGGCCACCAGCGCGACCTGCTCGGAGAGCGTCTGCTTCAGGCCGACCGTGTCGGTGCGCGGCCAGTGGTAGCCGAATCCCTTGCCGCGCACGCTGAACGACGTGTAGTCGCGCGCCTCGGCCTGCTCGACCTCGGCGAGCTTGTCCACCATCCGCAGGAACTGACCGCTCGGCACACCCATGTGGACCATTCTCGCGCAAGCCACTGACAGGAACCGGCCACCTGGTCTGTTCTCGCCGGAATCGGCTTTTCCCGCGATCACCCGATTGTAGGATTCCTACTGATTGCGATGGTGAGCTTATTTGGACGAGACGAGACACAGCGCCTGCTCGCTGACGCCGCGGCGGCAGCACTGGCCGGGCGCGGCGGGCTCGTCATGCTGCGTGCGGATCCCGGTCTCGGCGTGACCGCCGTGCTGGACGCGCACCTTCCGGTGGCCCGGGATCTCGGCCTGCGGACCCATCGGATTCCCGTGCTGCCGCCGAGCGGATCCACCGCGTTGTCGGCCGGTGCGCCGGACTGGGCCGAGCCCGCCGTGGTCGTCATCGACGACCTGCACCAGGCGGACGACGCGACGCTGCTCGCGCTGCACGAGCTCGCCGAAGGACTGCACGACCGGTCGCTGCTGGTCGTCGCCGGGCGACATCGCGGCGTCGAGCCCGCCCGGTTCACGCGGCTCGATCGACTCACAACCGTGCACGACCTCGAACCGTTGGACGACTACGCCGTCCGAGCCCTCCTCGCCGAGATTTCCGGTGCTGAACCGCCGGAATCGCTGCTGCGGCTGGCCGACGGCGCAGGCGGCAACCCGTGGCTGCTGACCCATCTCACCGAGGATGACCGCGCCACGGCGGTGACGGCTTGGGCGACCGGGCTGGCGGGCGGCGATGCCGCTCTGCTGCGCTTCGCCGCGATCCTGGACGAACCCGCGTCGGTGGACGAGCTGGCCGCCGTCGCCGGAACGGCGCCGGTGGACGCGCTGGCCGGAATCGCGCGGCTGGCCGCGCTCGGGTTGCTGGCGGAAGAAAGCGGGCTCGTTCGGTTTCGGCATCCGGTTGTGCGCCAGGACGTGGCGGCGACCTCGGCGGGCTTGCGCGGCTCCGCAGCACGCGCGCTCGCGGCCCGCGACGCCGTGCCCCGGGCGGTCGCCGAACAGCTCGCGCACACGCCCGTGGATGCGTGGACCGTCGGCTGGCTCGACGACCACGCCGATCGGCTCGCCGCCCGGCCCACACCAGCGGTGGTGGACCTGTTCCACCGGGCCGTTTCCTGGCTGCCGCCCGGCGATTCGCGCCTGCACCCGTTGCGCGCCGCGCTGGCCGAGGCGCTGATGTGGTCGGGCCGGACCGATGAGGCGCAGCGCACCGCCACCGCCAGCCTGGCCGCGCATCCGGACACGCCGATCCGGCACCGGCTGCGGGCCGTGCTCGCCCTGATCTGCTTCCGGGAGATGGATCCCGCCGCCGCCATCGCGGCCCTCGACCCGGAACGCGTCGACGGCAAGCTGTCCGGACGGCTCGCCGCGATCGACGCCGCCGCCTGCCTCGCGGCCGGCGATCTGACCGGGACGCAGCGCGCCGTCGAGCTCGCGACGCCGGCCGCCGCGCACGACCCGCTCGTCGAAGTGTTCCTGCTCAACGTCGAGGCGACGGGCCTGTTCGTCTTCCGCGACCTCGACGGGGCGTTGGAGCGGCTGGACCGCGCGGACGCGCTGCTGGAGATCGCCGTCGACGACCGCGGACTGTGGCTGATGTCGCGCCTCCTGCGCGCGGTCGTCCAGGACCTGCGCCAGGACCGGGCCGCCCTGGAGACCATCGAGCAGGCGCGCCCGATCGCCCGCGAGATCGGCGCGGGCCTGCTGGTCTGGCTGCACACCATCGCAGCGTTGGCCGCGTTCAACAACGGGCTCTGGGACCGATCCCTCGACGAGATCGGCGCCGCCATGGCGCTGTCCGACCAGTACGGGCTGGCCGGCCCGCTGCACGGGGTGGCATCCATGATCATGCTGCACCGCGGCGACCTGCCCGCCGCCCGCGTCCACGCCGAGCTCGCCGAGCGGTCCGTCGGCCGCGGCGTCGCCGTGTTCTACGAGCAGATCTCCATCCTGGCCAGCGCGCACGTCGCCGACGCCGAGGGCAACTCGCAACGGGCGCTGGAGATCGTGCACACCCTCGCCGCCGGCGACGTCGGCGTGCATCACGCCCACGCGGTCGCCACGGTCGGCGCCCGGCTCGTGCGCATCGCGGTCACCGGCGGCGACCGCGACCTGGCCAACCGGCTGGTCGCGCAGATGCGGGATCTGAGCACCGGCGAATCGGCCGGCGAACGCGGCGCGCTCATGTACTGCCAAGGCTTGGTCGACAGCGACGTCGACGTGCTGCTGGCCGCTGCCCAGGAGTTCACCGACACCGGATCGCCGATCCTCGCCGCGCGCGCGGCGGAGGACGCGGCGAAGGCCCTGGCCGCGTCCGGCAGATCCACGGACGCCCGGGCCGTCTACCAGACCGCGATCGACCAGTACACCGCGCTGACCGCCACCGGCGACATCAACCGGGCGGACGCCGCGCTGCGCGCGTACGGCCTGCGGCGCGGCGCGACCGGCTCCCGGCGCAGGCCGAAGCACGGCTGGGACAGCCTCACCGCCGCCGAGTACCGCGTCGCGGAACTCGTGGCGCAAGGCCTGACCAACCGGGAGGCCGCCGAACGGCTGATCGTGTCGGTGCGAACGGTCGATTCGCACGTGTCGCGGGTGCTCGCCAAGCTCGGCTACTCGTCACGGGTCGAGATCGCGCTCGGATTCGAGCAGCGCGAATGAGGCCCGCTACCTACCCGGCTTCCGGAACATCAGCAATGTTGCTGATGATTCCGATGCGCCGTTCTGGTGATCTTTATGCGGCACCCGCCGAGGGGAGGCGGGCCCGGCATGAAGGTGGACATCCCGCATGGATCTCGTGCGCAAACCCGCGCCGGTCGGCAGCGCCGTCGCGCCCGCCGTGAGCGCACCACTGTTCCGCGACGACGGCGGCAGCCGTCGCCAGCATCTGTGACCTCAGCAAAATCACCGTGATCGGTGGTCCGCCGCCGGGTCGGCGGACCGATTGGAAGGCAGAACACCGGACATGATCAACGACTCGGGAGCGGCGAACGTCGTTGAGACGGCGTCCGCCGGCGTGCAAGACCTGGCGAACGCCGCCACCTCCGTGCTGGACCAGGCCGGGCCGGCCGGTGCGCTGGCGCAGCCCGTGGTGAGCGCCCTGCGCAACGTGTGGGAGGGGTACTTCGGTTCGCCGATCCCGCCCGAAGGCACGAACTGGAACGCCTACACCCACGAGCAGCTCCACCAGATGCTGTGGGACAACGCCGACGTCGGGGACGTCAGCGCGGTCGCCACGGAGTGGGGCCGGCACAGCAGCGAGCTGACCGATCACGCGGAAACGATGCGCCAGCAGCGAGGCGCCATGCAGACGAGCTGGACCAGTTCGGCGGCCGACATGGCAACGGAGCGGCTCGGCGCGATCGGCGAGCGGACCGACGGCATCAGCACCCGCGCGGCCACCACCCAGCAGGCCACCCAGGACGCCGGCGACGCGCTTTCCGTCGCGCGCAACACGATGCCGCCACCGCCCGGTGACCCGACCGGAGGCGCCGTGGCCAGCGCCGTCGCCGGAGCCGGGGCCGGCGCGGTCATCGGCGGCCTGGTCGGCGCGGGCGCGGGCGGCGTCGGCGCGGGCCCGGGTGCCCTGATGGGCGCCGCGATCGGCGCCGTGGCAGCCGGCGGCGGCAGCCTGTTCCTCGCCAACGTCGCGGCCGCCGAGAAGAAGGCGCAAGCGGTGCACGTGATGCAGCGCTACGAGACGAGCCTGCTCAACAGCAGCAAGACGGTCGCGCCGGCCGGCACGACCGAGGCGATGGGCTTCGAGACGCCGGCGGCGACCTCCGCGGCCGGATTCGGCGGCGGAGCCGGTGCGGCCGGCGGCGGCACGCCCTGGGGGAAGCTGGTCGACGCCGGACCGCTGGAGGCGGGACTGCGCGGCGGAGCCATGGGAGGCGCGCTGATGGCCGGGTCCGGCTCGATGGCCGGCCTCGCCGGGCGCGGCGCGGGCGGCGGCATGGTGCCGCCCGGCGCGCGGCGCGGCGAGGAAGAGGAAGAACAGGTGCACGAGAACCGCATGCCCACCGTCGACCAGAAGCTCTTCGCCGACGACCGACCGGCCAGCGCCCCGGTCATCGGCTGACACGAACAGGAGTGAATCCCTTGACCTCCGAAGCAAACTCCGGGCGCGGCTACCAGGTCTCGCCGCAGGACCTCGCGGCCCAGGTCACCACGCTCACCGGCATCGGCGAGCAGACCAACGGCCTGGTCACGTCCGCGCGCCAGCTGGCCGAGCGGATGCCGATGCTCGGCACCGCGCCGCCCGCGATGCACCTGGCGATGCGGCTGCGCGAGGCGGCCGGCCAGTCCGGGCTCACCGGCGAGATCAGCGCCGCCGACACGGAGCTGAACGGCTTCCACAACGCGCTGCACCAGACCGTCACCGGCTACGTGGATTCCGACGACAGCACCGCGCAGGTGCTGCGGAAAACGGGCGGTGCCGCGGAATGACGGCCGCGACCACGCGCACCGCCCGGCGCGGGGCCACCGACGGAACCATCCACTTCGGACAGATCGAGCTCGACCTGCTCGCCTCGCACGTCGGCGTGCGCTTCCCGTTCCCGCTGCGCGTGCCGTCGTTCGGACGGATCGCCGGCGAGCGGGAGGTGCTGCTGGCCACCGCGGGGCAGACGCTCCAGGCGCGCGGGCTCGCCGACGAGGACGGGCCTGCCGGCGCCGCGGCCGAGCTGGTCACGGCGCTGCGCGAGCACCGGGGCACGGTCGATCTCGTGCTGGCCGACGGCGACGGCTCGACCGCCGTCGTGGCGATGGTCTACCGGTCGTGGACGCTGATCTGCGAGCAGTCGCTGGACGACGACCCGGCGAGCCCGGTGCGGATCAGGCGGGTCGTGGCGAACGCGCTGGCCGACGCGCTACGGGCGATGGTGCCCGACCTGGGGCCGGCCAGGGCGATGCCGATCTCGCTGCCCGAGCGCGCGATCAGCAGCGCGGCGGAGCTGATCCGCGACGTGGCCGACGACGCCGCGAAGGAACGGCTCCTGCGGGAGCTCGTCCGCGACTGCGGCGGCGACCCCGACGTGCTCGACCATCTCACCGGGCTGCTGCCGACGCTGACCGGCCGGGGCAAGCTCGGCGCGACGCGGCGCGACGGAGCCGAGAGCGTCCGGGCCGGCGCCGAACTGTCCTGGTTGGACGGTCCGCGCGGGCGGCTCCGGGTGAACCAGGCCCGCAACGGCTGGGTGAGCATCAACCCGTTGCGGGGCGAGGACCTGCGGTTCGCGCTCGACGAGCTGGCCGGGATCGCCCGCAGGCCACGGTGAGCCCGTCGCGCACTTCTCAGGACGAAGTCGGAGGAAACACCGTGGATTCACCAGCGCAGTGGCTGGCTGACTATGACAAGAAGCTCGCGCGGGCGGCGGCGAACGCCCGAGCGGCCAGCGAAAGCCTGAGCCGGATGAGCGGCACGGCGAGTTCGCCGCGCGGCGAGGTCACCGTGCAGGTCGGGCCCAGCGGCGCGATGGAGGACATCCGGCTGACGCCGGCGGCTCGCGCGCTCGAAGCCGAGCAGCTCGCGCGGCTCATCCTGACCACCGCGCAGAAAGCGCAGCGCTCGGTCGGCGCCCAGGTGGTCGAGATCATGACCGACTACGTCGGTGACGGTCCCGCGCTGGACTTCGTGAAGCAGAACATGCCGCCGGCCGCCGGCGTCGACGCCTCGTCCGGCCCGCCCCCGCCGGACAACGACGACGACTTCTTCGCGAACCCGCAGGTGATCGTCCGATGAGCGCGCCCAACGACTTCCAGGTCGATCCCGAGCAGATCCGGGAGCACGCCAAGACGGTCGCCGACATCGCCGGCGGGCTGTCCGCCGCGGCCGGGGGCCTGCCCGGCGAGCTGGCCGAGAACGCGCTCGGCACGTTCGTGCAGTTCATCACCGCCGGGCTCAGCGGCGCCATGACCCAAGCCGGGGAGGCCATCGGGAACGCGGCGTCCGCCATGGACGGGATGAGCTCGGCGCTCGTGCAGACCGCCGAGGGCTACGAGCGCTCCGACGATCACAACGTCGGCCTGCTGCTCGGGAAGGACGCACGATGACCGTGGAGATCAACTTCTCGGCGAACCCGGGCCAGTCGAGCACGTCCCAGGTCGTCGACGACCTGAAGTCGACGATCCAGGCCGTGCAGAACAAGGACTGGCAGACCGGCGACTTCGGCGGAGCCGGTGCCGGGATGCAGCTGCTCGGCTCGGTGTCCAACCCGCTGTCGGCCCTGGCCGGCGCCGGTTTCGGCTTCCTCGCGGAATCGGTGTCGTTCCTGGAAGAACCGCTGCAACAGCTGGCCGGCGACCCGAGCTCGATCGCCTCCGGTTCGCAGGGCTTCCAGGACGCCGGGCGGGCGGTCTCGACGATCGCCGACGCGTACGGGCAGTCGACCGGGCCGGAGACCAGCGGCTGGTCGGGCGAGGCCGCGGCCGGATACCTGAAGACCGGCGCGGAGCTGGTGGACGGGATCAACGGGCTCGGCCAGGCGGGCGTGGCGCTGGCGGAAGCGGCGGCCGGCGCGGGCGAAGCGGTCGCGAAGACCCTCCAGGAGGTCACGACCCTGGTCAACGAGGCCGTCGGCAAGATCATCATGATCATGAACCAGGCGATCGCCGCGGCCCAGGCGACCTTCGGGGCGAGCATCGCGGCCGCGATCCCGCAGGCCGTGCAGGTCGCCGTGGAATACGGCGGCCGGATCATGGGGCACCTGCAGACCCTGCTGTCCAGCGCGCAGAACCTGATGACGCACGTGGATTCGACGGCGAAGGCCGTGGCGGCGCTGACCGACAAGATCGTGCAGATCAGCGAGATGGCCCAGCAGAGCACCGGCACGCCGAAGAGCACGACGGCCCAGAGCGCGCAGTCCGGGACGCCGGGCCTGCCGTCGGACCAGTCGTCGATCCCGGCATCGTCGTACGCGGGGTCGGCCCACGGCACGACCTCGGCCGGCGCGACCTCGTCGCACGCCGCCTCGCCTCGCCTGGCCTCGGCCGGTTACTCCACCGCCAACCCGGTGGGCTCCAACCCGGGTTCGTCCGGCTCGGCCTATTCGGCCTCGGCCGGCGCGACGTCCCAGGGCGGCTCGCCCTACCTGGCGGGCGGCCCGATGCAGCGCCCGACGAACTCGTCCGACCCGGCGACGCTTCGCAAGAACCCGTACGACGCGACGTGGCCCGACCCGGACTCGTCCGAAACGCCCCAGTACGGCACGGCCCAGTACGGCACAGCCCCGCCCAACTCCTGAGCCCTGCTGGAACGCCTGCACTCCCGGCTGCGGCCGGGAGTGCAGGCGTTTCTCAGCCCACCGACACGGCCACGAACAGCAGAGCGATGGCGATGATCCCGGTGACGAGGATGATCAGCAGGTTCGACTTCTTGTCCATGGCGATCACCTTCCAGGCCGTCGCCGGAAGCCCAACGCCGACCGTTCGCGTCGACGGTCCCCTGACCTGCACATACTCCGGATCCAGCGCGGAATCGAACCGATGTGTGAGACGCAGGCCGCACAGCCGTCCCCCACACCTGTGGGGTTTCGCGGCGGAGCCGTCCTGCAGAAGCCATCTGGAAACTCCTTCGCGCAGTGGCGCATCCCCGCTGTCGGTGCCGGAGTGAACGGCCTGTTCGTCTCGATAGGCGAGGCGAACAGGCCGCTCACTTCATCCACCCAACGCCGGCGGGTGTGGAGCGAACGGACCGTTCGTCTCGATAGGCGAGGCGAACAGGCCGTTCACTTCAATAGCTGCGGGGCCGGCGGGGGGCTTCACCGTTCCGAAGGCACCCGCCGCCCTGCCGCGTCCCCGCGTAACCGCATCCGAGACAGGCTTTACAGCAGGCCGGACTGGGCGGCCTTGGTGATCAGCTCGATCCGGTTTCGGGCGTTGAGCTTGCGCATCGCGTTTCGCAGGTAGCCGGTGACCGTGTGCCTGGTGAGGCCGAGCTGCTCGGCGATCTCCGGGTTGGTCCGGCCCGCGGCGGCGTGCCGCAGCACGTCGTATTCACGTTGCGTCAGCCCGGTGTTGTGCAGCCGCGCGCGCATCCGGGGCGCCGCTCGGGCATCGACGCGCGGATCGAAGATCGCGATCCCGTTCACCGCCTGGCGCACCGCCGCCACCAGATCCGTCGCGCCGGCGTCCTTGAGCAGGCATCCGTCGACGCCCGCGTCGAGCGTCGCCTGGAGCGCGGCATGGTCGCGGTAGGCCGTGAACACCACGATCCGCGCGTCGGGCGCGGCCTGGCGCAGCGGCGCGACGAGCTCGCTGGCCACCGCGTCCGGCAACCGCAGGTCCAGCAGGATGACGTGCGGCCGGGCGCGGGCGACCAGCCGCACCGCCGAGGCGGCGTCCGGTGCGCCGCCGACCACGCGGATCGCCGGATCGTCGCGCAGCAGCAGGCGAACTCCGTCGAGCACCACCGGGTGGTCGTCGACGACGACGAGGCGGATGTCATCGCTCACGTCAGCGGAACCCGGATGCGCACGGTCAGCCCACCGTCCTCATTGGCCACCACCGACAGCGTGCCGCCGACCTCGCCGACCCGGTCGGCGGTGGCCCGCAGCCCGATGCCGTTGCCCTCCTGGCCCCGGCCGGACCAGCCGCTGCCGTCGTCGGTGACCGAGACGGTGATCCCGTCGTCCAGCGCGATCGTGCTGATGAGCACCGAGCGGGCGTTGGCGTGCTTCTCCACGTTGAGCAGCGCTTCGCGGGCGGCCGCGAGCAGCACCCGGGTGCGGTGCGGCCCGCAGTCCGGCACCGCGCCGACCTCGACCGACTGCGCCGTCGTGCCAGTTCGGCGCTGGAACGCCGCGCAGTCGCGGGACAAGGTCTCGGCGAGGCCGCCGCCCGGTTCACCGTGGTCGAGGGCGTGCACCGAGTCGCGGAACGCGGACGCCGTCTCCGCGAGCTGGTTCTCCAGCGACACCAGCCGGTCGAGCAGCTCGCTGCTGCCGCCTTCGGCGTGCGTCCGCAGGTCGCGCAGCTCCGCGCCCATCCGGAACAGCCGCGCTCCCACCGAATCGTGCAGTTCGGAGGCGATCCGGCGGCGTTCGGCAGCGGCGGCCGTCTCGCGCTGGCGTCGCGCCGTCGACGCCGTCTGCAGGGCGAGGCCGCCGCTGTTGGCGACGTGCACCGCGGCGTCGAGCTGCCTGCCGCCGAAGTCGGTGACCTCGTGCATCGCCGCGTAGACCACGCCGTGCACCTTGCCCGCCCGGACCATCGGCACCGCCAGCATGGTCTTGATGCCGTCGGCGGAGATCGGCCCGTCGAAGTCGTGGGTGATCAGCTGCGACGCGCAGTAGTCGTCGACCCACACCGGCCGCAGCTCGGCGAAGGACAGCCCGCCGAGCCCGAGCCCCATCGGAACGCGCAGGTCGTGCAGGCCGGTGGCGCAGGTGCCGTTCCACTGCCGCAGCACCAGCAGGCGGTCGGCCTCGACCGGCCCGGCCAGGCCGATGTGCGCGCCGCATTCCTCGCGCACCCGCTGCGCGAGCCCGCGCAGCGCGGCCGTGTCGTCGAGCAGGTGCAGCACCTGCGCGTGCTCGTCCAGCAGGTGCTCGAACCGAACGCCCTGTTCCGCCGCCCGTTCCACCTGCGCGCGGTGCCCTTGCGCCACCCGCACCCCAAACTTCCGTCCACTGTGTCCCAGCACGAGCGCCGGCCTGGGTTTCGGTGACCGGCGGAAGGTTTCGCGCTCCGGACGCCACCCCGGGGCGGCCGGAGCCCGATGCTACCCGGGGCCCATCCCGGGCCTGGCAGGGCTGAGCCGCGCTCGGGCGCGCCGCCGGAGGCTGCGAGGGCGAGCGCGTCGTGGACGTTGGCGAACTGCGTCCGCGCCGGTCAGCCGATGCGCACCACGTCCTGCGACTGCGGCTGCGCAACCTCGGTTTGCCCAACCGCGAAGGACGCATCGCCGCCTTGCGGAAGCTCGCCCTCCAAGCCCCGCCCCGGTCGTTGCCGGAATGCTCGGCCACCACCTCACCACTGCCGAAACCCGGGCCGCCGAGGCTGGTACGGCATGGAAGCAATACGCCCCCGGCGACCACAACACCGCCCTCGGGAAACAACAGGACAGCGGTTATCGGCGAGATTGATCTTGAAGCCGAAGTTTGACCGGCGAGACGCCGGGATCTCCGCGGCCATCGGCACCCATCTCCGACGTGGGTCTTCCACTGAAGGCAGGGTCAGAGGGTGCGGGCCAGCAGCATGGCGCCCATCGCGAGCATGGTGGCTGCGACCAGGGTGTCCATCACCCGCCAGGCGATGGGGCGGGACAGGACGCCGCTGAGGAGTCGGGCGCCGTAACCGAGTCCAGCGAACCACGCCAGGCTCGCCAGCATCGCGCCGAGGCCGAAGACCCAGCGCAGCGAGCCGCGGTCGGCGGCGATCGAGCCGAGCAGCAGCATCGTGTCCAGGTACACGTGCGGGTTGAGCCAGGTCATGGCCAGGCAGGTGAGCACCGCGATGCGGACGGAGCCCGCCGAGGCACCCTCCGTCGTCAGTACTTGTCCGGCGGGAGGTCGCAGTGCACGGCGGGCGGCCAGAATGCCGTAGCAGATCAGGAAGCCGCCCCCGGCCAGGCCGACCGCGGTCAGTGCGGCGGGCCACGCGGTGACCACGGCGCCAAGCCCGGCCACGCCGAGGGCGATGAGGACCGCGTCGGACACGGCGCAGATGCCGACCACCGCGAGGACGGCCTGCCCGCGCGCCCCCTGGCGCAGGACGAACGCGTTCTGCGCGCCGATGGCGACGATGAGGGACAGGCCTGTACCGAATCCGGCGATGGCCGCCGGGAACATGCCGCTGTTCACGTCACCTGACCCTATGGATCCCCGCGACATTAGTACAACTAAAGTTTCTTATCTATCATTAGCCATCGTGATGACTGAGCTGCCCTTCGACCAGGTGCGTACGCTGCTCGCCGTCGTCGACGAGGGCACCTTCGACGCCGCCGCTGCGGCTTTGCACGTGACACCTTCCGCCGTCAGCCAGCGGGTCAAGGCGCTGGAGCAGCACACCGGGCGGGTGCTGCTGATGCGCACGAAGCCGGTCCGGCCGACGGAGTCCGGGCAGGTGTTGGTGCGGTTCGCGCGCCAGCTGGCCGCCCTGGAGCGGGATGCGCAGACGGACCTGGGGATCGCACCCAGGTCGGGCCCTGCCCGGCTGCCCATCGCGGTGAACGCGGATTCCCTGGCCACCTGGTTCCTGCCTGCCTTGACGCGGGTGCCGCAGAGCCCGCCGGTCTGCTTCGACCTGCATCGCGAGGACGAGGCGCACACCGCGGCGCTGCTGCGCGAGGGGCAGGTGATGGCGGCGGTGACGTCGTCGGCTGAGCCAGTGGCGGGCTGCACCGTTCGCCCGTTGGGCCTGTCGCGGTATCTGCCGGTGGCGAGCCCGCAGTTCGCGGCGCGCCATCTGTCGACCGGACCGCTGGAGCGCTGCCTGCCCGACGCGCCGGTGATCGTTTTCGACCGGCGTGACGAACTGCAGGACCGGTTCGTTCGATCCCTCACGCATGACGGGGCGGGCGCCAGCCAGCTCCGTCACTACGTACCCACGTCGGAGGGCTTCTGCGACGCAGTGGCCACCGGTCTTGGCTGGGGCCTGGTCCCGGAACCGCAAGCGGAACCGCTGCTGCAGTCGGGCGCCCTCACGGAACTGGCGCCGGGGCGGCTGGTGGACGTGCCGCTGTACTGGCAGCAGTGGAAGCTGGATGTGCCGGCACTCGCACTCGTGGCGGAGACAATCGCCGCCGCAGCAGCCGAGTCCCTGCACACCCAGGGCTGACGTCATCACGAAAAGTCAACTGTTGTCAAGGGATTTGGCCACGGCGGATTACGTCACCGTGCCAGTACGACTCCGCGCCTCGGAGCCCGGCCTGCGACCGGGGTGCCGTAAGTGATCGGCCAGAACGCAACTCGGCTTGACCGCGATTCGCGGTGGAAGGCATCCATTGTGGTCGAGACCACGAAAGGCCCGGTGTGGACGCCATATCCGCATTGCCCCGACGTGACCGGACGACCAACGCGGGCTGAAGATCGCATCGCGGATCCGGTCTTCAGCCGGGATCGCGCGGTGCGTCAGCGCGGGCGAGCGCGGGTAGCCACGGGTGGGGCCCGGAGGTGGTCACGATCGCCTCGGCGAGCCAGCTCCGCTGTGCCGCGTCGAGACTCGGGAGCACCGCCGCGAAGTCGAACTCGTCCTTGGGGCGGGGATTCTTCTCCTTGTAGAACAGCTGGATCTCGGGCGCCAGGAACGGGATGCCGCCTTCGGTCCGGCCGCCGATCTCCGCGATGGGTCGGCGCAGGCGCCGCTCTCGCCTCGAAACCCAGTCGTCTCCGGCAGATTCGTCCAGCATCACCTGGATCCGCCAGGGCGAATCCGCGTTCCTCCGGCACCAGATGTCGTGCACGCCGGCGGGCAGCCGCTCGCCACGACTCCAGGGCCGGAGCGTTCCGGGCGGGTCGGCCGCCCACCATTCCCAGCCCGCCAGGGCCTGTTGGACGGCCAACTGATCGCGGCGGAGCAGCAGCACGTCGATGTCCCCGTGGTCGCGCAGCCCGCGCCCCAACGCGAGTTCGACCGCGTACCCGCCGGCCACCCACCAGGGCGCGGGCTGCCGCGCGAAGAGGCGTTGGACCTCGGCCGGCTCGGCCGGATCCCAGGGCCCGAGTTCTGGTGTCACGCACCGATCCTCGCAGTGCCCGCAACGTCAGGGCTTGGCGGAATCCGTCCCGGGATGCGGGGTGTCCCACCGGCCGCGGGTGAAGTCCGGGAAGTCGACCGCGGAGCTGCCGCCGGCGATCGACTCCGCGCTGAGCACGAACGGCGCGCTCCAGGTCGCGGAGTCGTAGACGTCGATGTCCGGCGACAACCCGAGGTGCATGGTCTGCGCGAGCCGGTAGAGCATCAGGTAGTCCATGCCGCCGTGCCCGCCAGGGCCAGGGCCGACGTCCTTCCACAGCCAGTGGTCGTGGCTCGCGTAGTCGTCCCAGTTGCCCCACTCGTGCGGATTGCCGGTCGGCTCCAGGTAGATCCGCGGCGGGTAGTCCTCGAACACTCCCCTGGTGCCCTGCAACTGGTTGAGCCGGCTGTAGGGCCGTCCGTTGGAGACGTCGTGCACGAGGTGGATGACGCGGCCCGCCTCGGTCTGGATCAGGCTCATGGTCGCGTCGCCCTTGACGTAGGGCTCCTGCCACGCCGGGTCGTCCGAGGGCAGGTGCTCCTGCCGGTAGGCGGCGAGCCCGAGCGCCGGGGTGCTCATGGAGGTGATCCGCGTCAGCCGGTCGCCGCGGTTGACGTCCAGGTACGCCGAGACCGGGCCGAGCCCGTGCGTCGGATACAGGTCGCCGTTGGCCTTCGTGTGCCACGCACGGCGCCACTGCTTCGCGTAGTAGGTCTTGGAGAACAGCAACTCCCGCAGGTCGTGCAGGTAGGCGCCGGCGCCGTAGAGCAGGTCGCCGAACATGCCGTCGTGCGCCATCCGCAGCACGCGCAGTTCGTTCTGCCCGTAGCAGCAGTTCTCCAGCTGGATGCAGTGCCGCCGGGTCCGCTCGGAGGTGTCGACGAGTTCCCACAGTTCGGCGGTGGTCACGCCGATGGGGCATTCCACGCCGACGTGCTTCCCGTTCCGCATCGCCGTGACCGCCATCGGCGTGTGCCATTCCCACGGGGTGGCGATGTAGACGAAGTCGATGTCGTCGCGGGTGCACAGGTTCTCGAAGTCGTGGTCGCCGCCGCCGTACTTGGCCGGTTCCGGCCTGCCCGCGTCGACCACGGCCTTGGCCGCGCGGTTCACGGCATCGGGATTCGCGTCGCACAGCGCGGTGATCGCGACGCCTTCGAGCTCCAGGAACAGCGGCAGCATGCTCGCGCCGCGGTTGCCCAGGCCGATGATCCCGACCCGGACGGTCTCGAGCGGCTCGAAGGGCACGCCCATCATGGAATCTCCCTTGGCCGCGGGCCAGGCCTGCTGCGCTGCGGCGGATCCGGTCACCAGATCGGCGAGCCCGAGCCCGGCGCCGGCCACCGCGCCGGTTCGCAGCAGGGTACGCCGGGAAAGAGGAGTGCCGTCGACCATCAGTCCCCTCCTGCATGAATGTGCTTGTTGAAACAATGTTTCGCGCAGAATTGCACACCCGCCCTCGATGCAGTACCGACGCACGGACGGTTCGGCGATGATCCGTTCGGCTGCCCCGCAGCGTCCGATGCGCGCGGAGCGCTGTAGTACTTTTCGTCGGGGCCGCGCGAAAGGATTGGTTGTGAACCGGCACGAACGGCTGAGCAAACTCCTGGACATCGTCGGCCGGCGCGAACGCGCCGACGTCGAGGAACTGGCCGCCGAGCTGGACGTTTCCGCCGCGACCATCCGCCGCGACCTCGACCACCTCGCGGACCAGCAGCTCCTCGCCCGCACCCGCGGCGGCGCGGTGGCCACCAACGTCGCCTACGACCTGCCGCTGCGGCACAAGGCCGCGCGGCACGCGCCGGAGAAGCAGCGGATCAGCGCGGCGGCCGCCCGGCTGGTCCAGCCCGGCATGGTGATCGGGCTCAACGGCGGCACCACCACGACCGAGGTCGCGCGCTGCCTGGCCACCCGGCCGGATCTCAGCGAGCGCGGCGATCCGGGGCTGACCGTGGTCACCAACGCGCTGAACATCGCCAACGAGCTGGTGGTCCGGCCGCACATCAAGATCGTGGTGACCGGCGGCGTGGCCAGGCAGCAGTCCTTCGAACTCACCGGGCCGCTGGCCACGCACATCCTGCAGGAGATCACCCTCGACCTGCTGTTCCTGGGCGTCGACGCCGTCGACAGCGAGCTCGGCGCTTACGCGCACCACGAGGGCGAGGCGAGCATCAACCGGCTGATGGCTTCGCGCGCGGCGCGCGTCGTCGTGGTCGCCGACAGCTCGAAGCTGGGCCGCCGCGCGTTCGCCCAGATCTGCGCCGGCGACGCGATCGACACGCTGATCACCAACGCCGGCGTCGACGACGAGGTCCGGCACGCCTTCGACGCCGCCGGGACCAGGGTCTTGATCGCCTGACTGATCAATGATGCTCGAATAGAGCATTGATCGAGCAATTTCACGCACTTAGCCTGATGGCTGTTTCATCCGCCGACGCCCTTCGGAGGAGCGCGCGATGGCGCAGTCGTTCGTGCAGGCCGAAATCACCAGTCAACCCGAGTGCTGGCGCCGGGCGGCCGGGCTGGCCGACTCGCTGCACGACGCGTTACCGCGGGCCGGCGAGCTGGTCGCGGCGGTCGGCTGCGGGACTTCGTGGTTCGTCGCGCAGTCTTTCGCGGCGCTCCGGGAAGCCTCGGGGCTGGGCGTGACCGACGCGTTCGCCGCATCGGAGATGCCGGTCGGCCGCCGCTACGACCGGGTGCTGGCCATCACGCGTTCCGGCACGACGACGGAGGTCCGGCAGCTTCTGACTTCCCTGCGGGGAAAAGTCCCCACCACGGTGCTCACCGCGACGCCCGACGCCGTGCGCGACGTCGCCGACGAGATCGTGGATCTGTCGTTCTGCGACGAGCGCTCGGTGGTGCAAACCCGGTTCGCCACCAGCACGCTCGCGCTGCTTCGCACGCACCTCGGGCAATCCCTGGCCGGTGCCGCCGACCAAGCCGAGGCCGTGCTCCGCAAGCCGCTCCCGAACCTGTTGGAAGCGAACCAGTTCACGTTCCTCGGCACGGGCTGGACGGTCGGGCTCGCGCACGAGGCGGCGCTCAAATTCCGCGAGGCGACGGGAATCTGGACCGAGTCCTACCCGGCGCTGGAGTACCGGCACGGCCCGATCAGCATCGCCGAGCCCGGGCGCGTGACGTGGCTTTTCGGCGCCGCGCTGACGGATCTGGAAACCGACGTGCGGCGCACCGGCGCGACGTTCGTCCGGCACGCCATCGACCCGATGGCCGACCTGGTCCGCGCCCAACTGCTCGCCGTCCGGCTGGCGCAGCGGCGCGGCCTCGACCCGGACGCGCCGCGCCATCTCAGCCGCTCCGTCGTGCTCGAACGCGGCTGACGGCGGAGGTGCGGCGGTGATCCTGGTCGTGACCCCGAACCTGGCGTGGGACATCACCTACGCGGTCGACTGCCTGAACCCGAACCGCACCCACCGCGTCGCCGCCGTCGCGGAGCGAGCGGGCGGCAAGGGCGTCAACGTCGCACGCGTGTTGCGCAGGCTCGGCCACGACGCCACCGTGTGCGGCTTGGCGGGCGGGCCGACAGGGGCGGCGATCGAACGGGATCTGACTGCGTCGAACATCGCCCGGGAGCTCACCGCGATCGGCGGGAACTCCCGGCGGACCGTGGCCGTCGCTGCCGCCGACGACGGGAACGCGACGCTGTTCAACGAGCCCGGCCCTGAGATCACCGGGCCGGAGTGGGACGGCTTCCGGGCCGCCACGACCGAGCTGATTCCGCGTTTCTCCGCGGTGGTGCTCTCCGGAAGCCTGCCACCGGGCGCTCCCGCCGATGGCTACGCCGCGTTCGTCGAGGCGGCGACGAGCTGCGGGATACCGGCCATTGTGGACACTTCGGGCGAAGCTCTGCGGCAAGCTCTGGCGGCGAACCCGGCCCTGGTCAAGCCGAATGCCGAAGAACTCCTGGCGAGCACGGGGATCGCCGATCCACTGCGCGCCGTGACCGATCTGCGGCAGCGGTTCGCCGGCGACGTCGTCGCATCGCTCGGCGCGGACGGCCTGCTCGCCGCAACGAGCGAAGGCACGTGGCGGGTCGTTCCCGGGCGGTCGGTGCACGGCAATCCGACCGGGGCGGGCGATGCGGTGGTGGCGGCGCTGGCAGCCGGATCGGTCAGCGGCTCGGCATGGCCGCAGCGGCTCTCCGAAGCCGTCGCGGTTTCCGCCGCCGCGGTCACCGTGCCCACCGCGGGCGACTTCGACCTGGACCACTACCGGATGCAGCTCCGCGAGGTGCGATTGGAGGAGATCCATGCCGCTGGCCAAAACGGCTGAGATCGTCGCCGACGCGTACGCCCGCGGCGCCGGGGTGGCATCGCTGAACGTCGTGCTCCTCGAACACATCACGGCGATCATCGACGCCGCGGAGAACCGGAACCGCCCGGTGATCCTGCAGGTCAGCCACAACGCCCTGCGCTACCACGGCTCGCTCGGCCCGATCGGCTCGGCCATGCTCGCCGCCGCCGGCAACGCCCGGGTTCCCGTCGCCGTGCACCTCGACCACGCCGAATCCCCGGAACTGGTGCGGGAAGCCGTCGCCCTCGGTTTCTCCTCGGTGATGTTCGACGCGTCCACTTCGGACTACGCGGCGAACGTGCGGGCCACCGCCGGAGTCGTCGCGCACTGCCACGAGCGCGACATCTGGGTGGAGGCCGAGCTCGGCGAGATCGGCGGCAAGAACGGCGTGCACGCGCCGGGTGCGCGCACGGATCCGGCCGAGGCCGCCCGGTTCGTCGCCGCCACCGGTGTCGACGCCCTGGCCGTCGCGGTCGGCACCTCGCACGCCATGCTCACCCGCGACGCCGAGCTGGATTTCGGGCTGATCGCACGGCTGCGCGCCGCCGTGCCCGTGCCGCTCGTGCTGCACGGATCGTCCGGAGTGGACGATGCGGGCCTCGGTGCCGCCGTGCGGGCCGGGCTGACCAAGATCAATATCGCCACGCGGCTGAACGCGGCGCTGACCGCCGCCGCACGCCGGCACATCGACGCGCATCCCGCCGTCGTCGACCCCCGCAAGTACCTCGGACCGGCCCGGGCGGCCGTGTCCGCGGAGATCGAGCACCTGCTGGACGTCCTCGGGACCTGACCGCACCAACGGGTCTTTTCAGAATGCGGCGCCAGCCGCATGCGGTGAGGGCGAGGACAGCCCCAGCGCCGCGTATTGGACATACACAAGTCGGGGATCCCGGAGTCCAGACGGCGGCCGTAATTCCCGCAGAGGGGGCCGCCACCCGCACCGCCCCGAAAGCCCACCCCGAAACCACTTCTAAGGAGGGTGTCATGTCCGGAGCTTCCCCTGCGCTGGGCACTGCCTCGGCAACGGCTCGCCGGATCGCGATCGCCGCCGCGACCATCGGCGTCATCTACGGCTACGACATCGGTAACGTCTCCGGCGCGCTGCTGTTCATCACCGAGGAGATGCGCCTGTCCCCCGCGCTGCAGGGCAGCGTGACCACGGTGCTGGTGGCGGGCAACATCGTCGGCGCGCTGCTCGCCGGGAAGCTGGCCACCGCGATCGGCCGGAAGGCGACGATGATCGTCGTGGTGCTCGGCTACGCGGTGTTCGCCGCCTGGTCCGGGCTGGTCTCCGACATCCTCTGGCTCGACATCTCGCGTTTCTTCCTCGGCATCAGCATCGGGTTGTCGCTGGTGGTGGCGCCGATCTTCCTCGCCGAGTCCGCGCCGGCGGCGATCCGCGGCGCGCTGGTCGTCGGCTACCAGGTCGCCACCGTGACCGGCATCCTCGCCGCCTACCTGGTCGACTGGAGCCTGGCCGCGTCCGGGAACTGGCGGCTGATGCTCGCGCTGTCCGCGGTCCCATCCGTGCTGGTGGTCTTCCTGCTGGTGCGGCTGCCCGACACCGCGCGCTGGTACGTGCTCAAGGGCAGGCATGACGAGGCCCGCCGGACCCTGCGGCTGGTCGACCCGGGCGCCGACGTCGAACGCGAGCTCGCCGAGATCCGCGCCGACATCGCGGCCCAGCGCGGCGGCAGGTTCGGCGAGATGTTCCGCCGCCCCTACTCCGGCGCGACGATGTTCGTGCTGGTCCTCGGTTTCCTCGTGCAGATCACCGGGATCAACGCAATCACGTACTACAGCCCGATGATCTTCAAGCAGATGGGTTTCCAAGGCAACGCCACCGTGCTCGGGCTGCCCGCGATCGTGCAGGCGGCGGCGCTGGTGGCGACCATCGGATCGCTGTTCGTCGTGGACCGCGCCGGGCGGCGCCCGATCCTGCTCGGCGGCATCGCGGCGATGATGGCCGCCGGCGTCGCGATGATCCTGGTGTTCGCCACCGGGTCGCTGGGCGGCGGCGGATCGTGGTGGGGTTTCGCGGCGATCCTGGTGTTCACCGCCGGGTTCAACTTCGGATTCGGCTCGCTGGTCTGGGTGTTCGCCTCAGAGAGCTTCCCCGCGCGACTGCGCGCCTTCGGCGCGTCGCTGATGCTGACCGCGGACCTGGTGGCGAACCTGATCGTCGCCCAGTTCTTCCTACCGCTGATGGACGGCCTCGGCGGCACCACCACCTTCGCCATCTTCCTGGCGCTCGCGGCGATCGCCTGGGCGTTCGTGTTCCGATTCGCCCCCGAAACCAAGGGCCGCTCCCTGGAAAGCATCCGCTCCTACTGGGAGAACGGGGCCAACTGGCCCACCGACCCCGCACCACACCGCGGCGAATAGCGGTAGCCCGGCGCAACGACGTCCGAGGTCTCGGGCCGGGTGTGTTTTGGGGTGCCTTCAACGGTTCTGCGGTCGTTCCTGTTCCCGAGCGGCCGAGTTCGGTTTAATGATCGAGTGTCGCGAAAAGGAGCGTTGGGACGCATCACGTTGTGGGCGGCGTTGGTGCTCGGACTCACGATCATGTGGGTTCAGTACGGCGCTGCCACCGCGACGACCCTGCTGACCATCGTTTCCGGCGCGGCTGCAGTGGCGCAGGCCGTTGCCGCCTGGCGGTTGCGCTCGAAACTGATGGAGCCGAGCACACCGGAACAGGTGGACCGTGCCGCCGAGGCGTTGGCCTGGGAAGTGCGCACACAGCGGGAGGCCGAGGCCGACCAGCGACTTCTCGAGGATGCAGGATCGCTGCCGATCCGATGGCAGGCCAGGGGCGGCGCGGATGCAGGAGACCTGGCTCAGCTCATCGCCTCCTACGCCGACAATCCGCGCCGCCTCGTAGTGATCGGCGAGCCGGGTGCTGGGAAGACGGCCTTGTGCCTGTTGCTGACTCTGGAACTGTTGCGTCGGCCCGCGCCGCCCCAGGTGCCCGTGCTGCTCCAGATCTCCTCGTGGGATCCGTCGGAGAACCTGCACGCCTGGCTGATCCGCAACATCCTCGACGACTACCCGTTCCTCGGCAACGAGGCGCGCTATGGCGCCACTGCGGTGCGGGATCTGATTGCGCAGCACCGAATCCTGCCGGTGCTCGACGGTCTTGACGAAATGGCCGCCAATGACCGGGCCACCGCGTTGCGGGCCATCGAGCTGGACGCGCGCAACGCCGAGCCGGTTGTGCTGACCTGCCGCAGCGACGAGTTCCACTCGGCGAACACGACCGGGATCGTGCGCGATGCGTTGGTGGTGCAGCTGTTGCCGATAGCCGCTGAGACCGCTGCCGACTACCTGCTCGAAGCAGCACCCGATGCCGGCATCGATCGCTGGGATCCCGTGCTGGCCAAACTCACCGAGGGGCACGACGAGCCGATCGTCGAGGCACTGCGTACGCCGCTGATGCTCTTCCTGGCCCGAACCGCGTACGCCCATCCCGACACTGATCCTGCGGAACTGCTCGCTCTTCCCGACGCGCGCCAAATCGAAGAACGCCTGCTGGATGTGTTCACCCGACACGCTTTCTCGACGCGGCCGCCCTCTCCGTTGTCAAGGCCCGTGCACCCGGCGCGACGTTGGGATCCAGCGAAAGCCGAGCGGTGGCTGGTTTTCCTCGCCCGCAGCGGCGGGCGAGAGATCGCCTGGTGGCGCCTCCACGAGCTGGTGCCGAAACCGGTGTGGCCCAGCGCAGGCGCGTTGATCGGCGGCGCGTCGTGCACGTTGTTGGGCTGGTTGTTCTTCGGGCTGTTCGGCCGCCCGGGCTTCGGGGCATTGCTCGGGCTCGCGGTCGGTGTTACCTGCGGGCTCGGGCTGAGCTTCGTCCGACCGGAGAATCCTCGGCGGTTCGTACCGAGGCCGCTGCGTCGGCGCGAACTCGCTCGCGACCTCGGGTTCGGTGTGATCGGCGCGCTGGTCGGCGGGATCATCGTCGGTGTGCTCTGGGGCGCTGGTTTCGGGGTGGTGATCGGGTTGGTCTTCGGGCTCGCATTCGGCGTAGTCCGCCGGTTCACCGAGCCGACCGAGTCGCGCGAGGCGGTCACCCCGGCCCGAACGCTGCGCGACGACGAACTGGCGGTGCTCTATGCAGCGGGGCTCGGTGCCGTGGTCGGAGTCCTGGTCGGGGCGTTGATGGGCGGCGTTTTCGGCGCGGCCGACCGAGGACTGATCATCCCGATCGACGATCCCGCGCTTGTCGGCCTGGTCGGCGCGGCGGTCGGCGGATTGATCGGTGCCTGCGGGCTCGGTCTCGTCGTGCTGTCCACGAGTGCTTGCGGCGCTTTCCTCGTCGTCCGGCTCTGGCTCGCGCTGCGCGGCCGAACGCCGCTGCGGCTCATGTCCTTCCTCGCGGACGCTCATCGACTCGGCGTACTGCGTCAGGTCGGCCCGTACTACCAGTTTCGGCACGCGGTGTTGCAGGATCGGCTGGCTGCGCGACCGTAAGCGCCACCGGCCCGCCCAACAGCCAATAGGTGCGACTGCCCGAGGGCAGCATTTCGTACCGCGCGTCCAGGAACCGGGCACGCGCCCGCATACCGGGCCGCAGCATCGGAACGAAGTCCACGTCGCCGAGCCTTCGATGGGCACGTTCTAGGGCGCGAGGCGGATAAGTGATGTCGAGGAGCACCGTGGTTTCGGCGTCCGGCCTGCGCAGCAGGTCCGCCACCGCGTCCGGATCGGTCAGGTCGTAGGTGCGGTCGCCCACGCCACAGCGCACCACCTCAAAGTTCGCCGCCCGCAACGCGGCTGACCGCTCGGCGAGCCAGACAGGCTCGAACGCGTACTGCTGCCGCTGCAATGCCATCAGTGTTGCGGTGCGCAACGCGGTGTAGGCCGCCAGCGCGACGCCGCAGCTCGTGACCGATTCACGCATCGAACCGACGACGACGAGCTGTCCAGCCGCCACCAGCACGACCGACACGAGCACCAACCACGAGCTCCGCCGATGCGCCGCCTCGAACGCAGGCTCGCGCAGCGCGGTCAGCCCGTACCGCATGGCTGCCGCAACCCCACCGGCCGGCGGCAGCGGCACGGGCAGGTCCGGACGTAGCGGACCCTGCTCGGAGAAGACGCCGCCTCGCACGAGATCCACCATCCTCCGGTCGACGTCACCTGTCAGCCCCGGTTCGTCGTACCCGCGCCCACTTTCGAGCCAGGGATACCAGCACTCTTGCCGGAGTCCCCGCGGCGAGCCGACTCGGCCAACGGCGTCGTAGGAAGGATCCCCACAAATCGACGTAGATGACACCGCAGAGCGGTTGGGACCGGCCGTAGAAGTCGCACAGCGCGGGGCGAAGCCTTCGCAGCTGTCGGCAAATGTGGGCGAGTGACAGCTCTCCTCTCGTCGCCGAGGTGGTGATCCCGATCTTCCTGTCGGCCGCGACGTCCATGTAGTCGTCGAGGAGTTGCAGTGCCTCGCCCAGTTCCCGCACGAGTTCCAGTTCCCGGATTCCCATCGCCGGTCGCTGCAACGCGAATAGCACCACCAACGCGTGTCCGCCCTTGGCCCGCGTGATCTCCGCCAGGACCGGCGACGGAATCGTGGGGTCGCGCTGTCGCTGCGACCTGACCTGCACTTCGTGCAATGCGGCCAGCGCGAAGTTGATGGGATCGTCGTGACTCCGGCCGAGCCGCCGTGCCAACTCCAGGTACAGGGCGAACAACAGCCGTTCGACGGCGTTGGCCGGTGCGAACGCGCCGCCGGCGAACAGCGTCGAAAGCCGCTCGAGCAGATCGTCGTCGCCGTACTCGTCGACGAGGTCGTCATACACCCTGGCGACCGCGCCGCCGAGCACTGCGAGATCCGCGCGAAAGGGCACCTTCGCGATGGCCGCGTAGCCGGAGACCAGGAAGCACAGCGTGGCGCATACCTCGCACATCGAACCGTCCACGTACCGGCGAGGGCCCGAACGGCCCAGCGTCGACTCGACGATCGGAGCGACCACTCGCTCGTACGTGGCTACGTACTCGACGGCACGGCGCCCAAGCGACGGCACAGCACCGGCAAGTTCGACCGACCGCCCGAGCGCGAGAAGATCCCGCCACAGTCCGCTGTCCATGCGTCGATTCGAGTGGTCGGTGCGAGCGAAGTCGAGACGCCACAACGGTAGAAGTCGAACCAGCACGAACAGCCCGGCGCGTCGAGATTATGAGTGGGACGGCCGTTCTGATGAGCCCTCTACTGCGTCCGGTCCCACTCAGCTGCATCGCGGCGGAAAGAATCCGCTCCTACCTGGAAAGTAGCCCGCTGGTCCACCGCCCCGCACCGCACCGAACGGCCGCTGCCCTGGTCGACGCAGCCTGAGCCCTGGGCCTTGGCGTCGGTGGTGTTCCTGCTGTGCGTGCTGGTCGAAATCGTGTCCGGATCTATCCGCCAGGCGTTGC